>NZ_CDRQNY010000019.1:0-47806 GCF_977037065.1 Butyricicoccus sp.
CAGTTTTGCGGTAATACTTGATGTATTACCGTGAAACTGCAACAAAGTCAGGACACAAAATTTCCGCAAAGCACCGCCGCTTTAATTGTGCGGTGTTGCCTTAAATCTCTTCCATCTGCCTGTTGATGGAATCCTCGCAGGAACGCATGGCGTCCAACGTTTGCTGCCACAACTCCTCGAGCGTCAGTCCGCACAGCTCCGCGCCGCGCTCGATGACCTCACGCGAGCAGCCTGCCGCGAACTTTTTATCCTTGTATTTTTTCTTCAGGCTCTTGAGCTCCATGTCCTGCACGCTTTTGGACGGGCGCATGAGCGCCGCCGCACCGATCAGGCCGGTCAGCTCATCGGCTGCATACAGCAGCTTTTCCATCTCGTGCTCCGGCTTGATGTCCACGCAAATCGCCCATCCGTGGCTGCATACTGCATGAATAATGCTTTCGTCTGCACCGCCTTCGCGCAGCAGCTCAGATGCCTTGACACAGTGCTGCTCCGGCCACCGCTCGAAATCAATGTCATGCAGCAGACCGACAATGCCCCATAATTCCGGGTCATAGCCGCGCTGCTCCGCAAAACAGCGCATGACGCCCTCAACCGTCAGCGCATGCCGTAAATGGAACGGCTCTGCGTTGTACCTGCGAAGAAGCTCCCATGCTTGTTGTCTGGTCATTTTGCAAAATCCCTTCTGTCATTTTCAATGTATGCGCAGGGCGGGATGCCCATATCAGTTCTGCAGCCAGCTTGGCTTTTCTCGCATTCTGACGCCGGCGGCGATGCCAAGCGCGGCGAACATGGTTACGATCGACGTACCGCCGTAGGAGAAGAACGGCAGCGTCAGGCCCATGACAGGCAGCAGACCGACATTCATAAAGATATTCATAAAGGTCTGGAACAGCAGCATGCCGCTTACACCGACCGCAATCAGCGCCGAAAACGGCGTAGAGGCGCGGTACGCCACATAAAACAAACGGATGATCAGCGCCATCAGCAGAATGATGATAAGCAGGCAGCCGAGGAAGCCCAGTTCCTCACCTGCGACCGAGAAAATGTAGTCGGTCTGGTTCTCCGGCACATACTGCATCTGGGTCATCGTGCCGTTGGTCCAGCCCTGACCGGTGAACTGCCCCGAGCCGATGGCGATCTTGCCGTAGGTCGCCTGTCGGGACTGCTCCACGTCAATGGACGGGTCAAACAGCACAAGGATTCGCGTTTTCTGGTAATCCTTGAGCACATAATTCCACAGGATCGGCACGCTTGCGATACCGACTCCGGCAGCAATGCCCAGCCACTTGAGCGGCAGACCGGCCGAAAACAGCATGATAACCGCGATCATCAGGTACTGGATCGCCATGCCGGTGTCGCCCGACGAGAGCACGACCGCCCCCATCATTACCAGCGTGTGCAGACCGACCGAAACCAGTCCGCGCCATTCGGTGATATGATCCTGTATTTCGGTCATGTGCGCGGCAATCGTGAAGATGAAGATCAGCTTGCCAAGCTCGCCCGGCTGCAGGCTTGTCACGCCCAGATTGAGCCATGCACGCTGGCCGTTGACCTCGGTGCCGAGCGGCGTAAACAGCAGAAACTGCAGCAGAATATTGCCGATCACGAATATTTTCCATAGGTCGCCCAGATTTTCCAAGTCGATCAGACTGAGCGCGACAAACGCCGCCAGACCGAGAATGATCGCGGCACCCTGTACATACAGGTTTTTCGTCGAGCCGTCCAGCGCCGTCACCGGATTGAGCGTTGCCGAGTAAATGAGGAACATGCCGTAGATCGAGCAGACCAGTCCCAGCAGCATCAGATACAGGTCAGTGTTTTTGATATAATGCGTAACAGAGTATACAATGGAGCGAGCAGTGTCCATCAAACCCCTCCCTTTCAAAATGGAAAATTGAGAATTGAGAATCGGAAATCTCGTAAATCAAGGTATCGCCGCAAAGCAGCGGAATTAAATTGCAGTGCTTTGCACTGCCACACTCATTTTCATTATTCATTTTCCATTCTCAATTACATTTCTATATGATACCACAACACACCCCGCTTTGCGAGTAACAATTTCGGCAAATTTTTCGCGTGCTTGTATGGAAAACCGGACGAAGTATTGATATAATGAATATATTATGTTACCCGCTGCAAAATAGAGGAGGAATTTCATGTTATCCGATATTGAAATCGCACAGGGCTGTCAGATGCGCCCGATCACCGAGGTTGCCGCTGCTGCCGGTCTGGACGCCGATGATCTGGAGCTGTACGGCAAGTACAAGGCGAAGCTGTCCGCAGACGTGTGGACCAAGGTGAAGGACAAGGAAAACGGCAAGCTGGTCCTCGTTACCGCCATCAACCCGACGCCTGCCGGCGAGGGCAAGACCACGACCTCGGTCGGTCTGGGTCAGGCACTGTGCAAACAGGGCAAAAACGCTATTATCGCACTGCGTGAACCGTCTCTCGGTCCGGTATTCGGCATCAAGGGCGGCGCGGCAGGCGGCGGCTACGCGCAGGTCGTGCCGATGGAGGACATCAATCTGCACTTTACCGGCGATATGCACGCCATCACGGCAGCAAACAACCTGCTGTGCGCCATGCTGGACAACCACATGCAGCAGGGCAATCTGCTGAACATTGATCCGCGCCGTATTGTGTTCACCCGCGTAATGGACATGAACGACCGTGCTCTCCGCAACATCACCATCGGTCTGGGCGGCAAGGTGAACGGTGTGCCGCGCGAGGATCACTTCATGATCACCGTAGCGTCCGAGGTTATGGCTATCCTGTGTCTGGCCGCTGATCTGGACGACCTGAAAAAGCGTTTCGGTGATATTCTGGTGGCATACAGCTACACCGGCAAGCCGATCTACGCCCGCGACCTGCATGCAGAGGGCGCCATGACGGCACTGATGAAGGATGCCATCAAGCCCAACCTGGTTCAGACGCTCGAGGGCACGCCCTGTCTGATGCACGGCGGTCCGTTCGCCAATATCGCACACGGCTGCAACAGCGTGCAGGCAACCAAGCTGGCACTCAAGCTGGGTGATATTGCCATCACAGAGGCAGGCTTCGGCGCTGACCTCGGCGCAGAGAAATTCATGGACATCAAGTGCCGCAAGGCCGGTCTGGCTCCGGACTGCATCGTGCTGGTTGCGACCGTCCGCGCGCTCAAGTACAACGGCGGTGTAGCCAAGGCTGATCTCAACCAGCCGAACATGGACGCGCTGAAGCACGGTATCTGCAATCTGGATGCGCATCTGGATAACATGAAGAAGTTCGGCGTACCGGTCGTTGTTGCCGTCAACGCATTCCCGACCGATACCGATGAGGAGATGGATTTCATCCGCGAGCACTGTGCCGAGCGCGGTGTGCGCGTAGCACTCTCCGAGGTATTTGCCAAGGGCGGCGAAGGCGGTCAGGCGCTAGCCGACGAGGTTCTGGCTGTGCTTGACGAGAGCAAGGCCGACTTCCACATGCTGTACGAGGATTCGCTCCCGCTCGAGGACAAGATCCGCAAGATCGCCAAGGAGATTTACGGTGCACTCGGCGTGACCATCGCGCCTGCCGCAAAGAAGGAGCTGGCAAACATCACCGAGATGGGCTACGGCAACCTGCCGGTCTGCGTTGCAAAGACGCAGTATTCGCTCTCCGATGACGCATCGCTGCTCGGCCGCCCGACCGAGTTTGTTGTCAACGTGCGCACCGCTCGTCTGGCTGCCGGTGCAGGCTTTGTTGTTGTGGAGACCGGCTCGATCATGACCATGCCCGGTCTGCCCAAGGTTCCGGCTGCGGAGAAGATCGACGTAGACAGCAACGGTAAGATCACCGGTCTGTTCTAAATACAATTCAAATGAAGAGTGGAGAGAACACCGGCTGCGGTATGCTCTCCACTTTTCCCTCTTCTTTTTTGCTGTGAAAGTGATATTATGCAAATCAGTCTTATTTTAGCGCAGCAGATTGCCGAGCTGTTTCTCATTCTTCTGATCGGCTGCGTGCTCGTCAAGGTCCGGCTGCTCAAAAGTGCGGACAGCCGCGTGCTGTCGGTCGTGATGGTGTATGCGGTCATGCCGTGCGTCATCATCAACGCCTTTCAGGTGGATTACTCTCCTGCCGTTGTTACCGGATTGCTGTACGCCTTTGCGCTGGCGATTGCGCTGCACGCGCTACTTCTTCTGCTGGCGCGGCTGCTGCGCCGTCCGCTGCGGCTGGATGTGATTGAGCGCACCTGCATCATCTACACGAATGCGGGCATTCTGGTCATTCCGCTGGTGCGGGCACTGCTTGGCGAGGATTATGTGATCTATTCCTGTGCGTTCCTCGTCGCACAGCAGGTTCTCCTGTGGACGCACTGCCGCAGTCTGCTCTGCGGTACGCGCGGCTTTGCGTGGAAAAAGATCATCGGCAATGTCAATATCATCGCCATTTTGATTGGCGGTGCACTGTTCATCCTGCGGCTGCCGCTGCCCGGTCTGGTGAACGATTTGTTCTCTCAGCTCGGCGCGATGGTCGGCCCGATCGGCATGCTGCTGGCCGGTATCGTCATTGCGGACACGCCGCTCCGTCAGCTGTTTATGCGCCGTCGGCATTATGTTCCTGTGCTGCTGCGGCTGATTATCTGTCCGATTATCACAGTGCTGCTGCTTCGTGTCATCGATGCGGCAAGCTGGATTCCGGATGGACACAGCATTCTGCTGACCGTGTATCTCGCGTGCATCACGCCTGCGTGCGCTACGGTTACTTCGATGGCGCAGCTTTACGACCGTGATGCTGAGTATTCCAGTGCACTGTATGTGCTCACAACGCTGTTCTCCATCCTCACCATGCCGCTGATGGTATGGGTGTTTGAGGTGCTCATTTAACAAAAACCCGTGTATTTCTTGTGAAATACACGGGTTTTTGTTAATATCCCAGTTTTTCGCCGATGAGCACGACCTCACAGCTTTCAAATCCGCTCGGCACGCCCATATGAATGACCATGGCGCGGCAGATACGCTCCGGACTTTTACAGTTGTGACATCTGCCGTCAACCGCACACGGTGTTTTTTTATTCAGCCGCTTGGCATTGAGCGGAGCGGCAATATTTCTTGCCCGCTCGATGGCGCTCTGCAGGTCGGGACGCAGCTTGTTCACGCCGCACACGAAAATACAGCGCTTCGGTCCGAACAGCGTGGCCGCCACGCGGTTGCACTTGCCGTCGATGTTGACGATCTCGCCGGTCTCGCTCAGTCCGTTCGCTGAAGACAGGTAAACGTCCGGCGTCTGGCAGTACATGCCCTTGTCGATCCAATGCCAGTGCACGTCCGTGCTGTCCGCAAAGTTCTCCGGAAAACCAAGCTGCTTCATCGTCATTGAGCCGCCCATCGACACGGATTTGCCTGCACAGGTGTCTCTCAGGTAGGAAACCGCCTCGTCTTTTGTTGCAAAATAGTGGAAACCGAAGCCGTAGCCGGTCAGAGCTTTCTCCGCCTTGCTCACATCGGGCACGCCATACTCGAACAGCGGCAGCAGATCGCTCGGCTCATACGCAAGCGCGTCCGCACCGGATGCACGCAGCTCCTCCGTCGAGCGGAAGCCCCATGCAACGCCCACAGCGGTCAGGCCCGCATTGACGGCGGTCTGCATATCGGTCGCGCTGTCACCGATGTAGAGGGTCGTTTCCTTATCGCCGCCCAGCTCGTCCAGCAGCTGCAGCACGCTTGTCGGATCCGGCTTGCGCGGGATATTCGGGCGTTCGCCATAGGTAATGCTTACTAAATCACCGAAATAGTGCTCAATCAGCGCTTTCGCGGCGGAATCGTACTTGTTCGACAGCACACCGACCGTCACGCCGTTCTCCTTGAGCGTTTCGAGCACTGAAACCATGCCCTCATACGGATGCGTGCGGTTCATCATGTGTTCGCCGTAGAACGCGCGGAAATCCGCCAGACAGATGTCGATCATCTCGTCCGTGCGGCTCTCCTCGGGAATGCTGCGCTCGACCAGCTTGCGTACGCCGTTGCCGATGCGGATGCGCGTCTGCTCCATGCTCACCGGCGGAAAGCCGTGCTTCTCGACGGCATGGGTCACGCTGTCACACAGATCACCGAGCGAGTTGAGCAGCGTACCGTCTAAATCAAAAATGGCAGTTGTCATTTTCATACATATTCGTCCTTTTCTTGTCCGTGAAAATAGAATACCGCACCACAGAATCCCGTGATGCGGTATCATTATAGCACATTTTCTTACCCGCGCATATACGTCTTGGTAATTTCACCGAGCATGGACGAAACCGTCGGGTTGAGCGCTTCCGCGCGCACGCGCCAGCGCCAGTTTTTGCCACCGATGGTGGCAGGCGTATTCATACGGGAATCCGCACCGAGCGAGAGCAAATCCTGCAGGGTCGTCATAGCGATGTTCGCCGAGGACGCCCATACGCACTTGATGGCACTCCAGCCCATGGCCTCGGCGTGCGAGGTACGCAGATAGCGGTATGCAAACTGCTTTTCCGGCTCGGAGCAGATGTCCATGATCTGCTCGCACACAGTCTGTGAGTCATGCGTCGAGGTGTAGACGATGCTGTTCGGCTTATAGTTGTGCGGCAGGTGCTCGTTGTCGTAATCCGGCGTAAAGCCGAAAATCAGCACGCGCATGCCCGGGAAACCGCTTTCCTCGAGCAGCTCCTTGACCTCATCGGTCTGCACGCCGAGGTCCTCCGCGATGAGCGGCACCGGACCGAGCGCCTTCTCGATGGCGTTAAACAGCTCCACACCGGGACCCTTGCGCCACTTGCCGTTGATGGCGGTCTCCTCGTCCGCGCCGACCTCCCAGTAAGCGGCAAAACCGCGAAAATGGTCGAGACGTACCACGTCGAACAGCGCCATGTTGCTCTTCATGCGCCAGATCCACCACGCGTAGTTTTCCGCCTTGTGCGCTGCCCAGTTGTACACGGGGTTGCCCCACAGCTGACCGGTTGCAGAATAGTAATCGGGCGGTACGCCTGCCACCAGCTTGGGGCTGCGGTCGGGCTTCAGCTTGAACAGCTTTGGGTGTGTCCATACATCGGACGAGTCGGCGGAAACGTAAATCGGGATATCACCGATGATCTGAATACCCTTTTCGTTGGCATACTCGCGCAGTGCCGTCCACTGCTTGAAGAAGATATACTGCAGGAAAATCCGGAAATCCACCTCGTCACGCAGCTCTGCGGTCACTTTTTCGAGTGCTGCAGGCTTGCGGTCGCGCACATCCTTGTCCGGCCACATGTAGACCGGCATGTGATGGTATTTCTCCTCCTTGAGCGCCATAAACAGCGCGTAATCCGGCAGCCATTCGCTGTTCTTCTCGGTGAAGGCGGCGATTTTCTCGCGCATTTCCGGTGTCACGCGGCTGTACGCCTTGCGGAACAGCGGCCAGCGGGTATCGGCCAGCTGCTCGAAATCCGCGGTATCCGGCGAAGCATCAAAATCGCCCTGACGAACCTCATCGGCGGTCAGCAGACCGTCCTCAACGAGCAGCTCCATGTCAATGAGGTACGGATTGCCCGCCGCTGCGGAAAAGCACTGGTACGGCGAATCGCCAAAGCCGGTATGGCCAAGCGGGAGCACCTGCCAGTAGGTCTGGTGCGCCGCCGCCAGAAAATCTACAAAATCACGGGCGGTCTTGCCCATGGTGCCTACGCCGTGCGGCGAGGGCAGTGAAGTGACGTGTGCAAGCACGCCGCTGGAACGCTTAAACATTTCTTTCTCTCCCCCTGTCAGTGGAACTATTGTTATTATAGCACAGATGTAGCATTTAACCAAGAACTATCTGCAAATTTGCATATTTTTTGTGAAAGTTGTGGTCTTTCTGTAAATTTGGCTGAGATAACGGTTGTGTTATACTATATCTCTGTGGTATAATATTATGTCTATTATTGCAGAAGATGTGCCGCAGACCGGAGTATTCTGCGGCAGCTTATTCTTTTTTCGTCCCGTTTGAGGACAGTTTTCCGTACTATAACACTGATGTAAGGGGTTTATCACGCATGAGAATGCGCAAAAAGAAAAACTTGGACGTTCGATTTGCCGCCTGCGCGGACGTTATGGCGTTTGAGCCGAAGGAAAAACGCGGCAAGTGGCGCGCCCTGTTCGGCAACGACAATCCGATCCATCTGGAGATCGGCTGCGGCAAGGGCCGTTTCGCCATCGGCATGGCCGAGCAGCACCCGGATGTGAATTTTATCGCGGTCGAGCGCGAGGAAGGTGCGCTCATCATGGCAGCCGAGCGCTGCCAGCAGCAGCCGCTGCCCAATCTGCGGTTTGTATCCTTCGACGCGGCTGAGCTGCGCGAGGTGTTCGCGCCCGGTGAGGTGGACCGCATTTACCTGAATTTCTCCGATCCGTGGCCGCCTAATCGTCAGCGCAAGCGCCGCCTGACCTGGCGTGCATATCTGGAAGTATATGACGAAATCCTGCGTCAGCAGGGTGATCTGTGCTTTAAGACGGATAATCAGCGCTTTTTCGAGTGGAGTCTGCAGGAGATCTGCCAGTTTGGCTGGCTGATTCAGAATATCTCGCTCGATCTGCATAACTCGGACTTTGAGGGCAATGTCATGACCGAGTATGAGGAGAAGTTCTCCGCGGAGGGCTACCGGATTTATCGTCTGGAGGCACGCCGCCGTCTGCCGGAATTTCTGAAAAAGTAAACGAAAGAGGAAGGTTTTTGCCTTCCTCTTTTGCTTTTTCAAAGTTCCGGTTATCAGTATTGTTTGTTAGTCTCTGCCAGACAGTGGTTGAGCGCTTGCGAAGCGAACGAAATCTTGCCTGCCCGGCAGGGGCACAAGAGGGTAGACACCAAGGTTTCCACCCTCTTGTGAATCACCCCTTTCCTAAGATAGTCTGGCGCAGACCAGAGACCGGCGACCGCTTCGAAAATGGGGAACGGCAGAGGATTTTTTCTTCCATAGGGGCGCACAGGGTGCGCCCCTTTCTCTACCTATTCGCAGTGTCAGATTCCATACTGCTACACATATCATTTCATCTCCGCAGGCGCGACACAAGGTGAATTACCCGAAGGGCGAGAGAAACCATCGCGTTCATTTTCCATTCTCAATTTTCAATTTTCCATTCTATACGCATAAAAAAAGAGGAAAGCACACGCTTTCCTCTTGCTCGTTACAGCTTATTGTACCCTCTCGGGGTGACGATTGCATCCAGCGGAGTGCCTGCGGCACAGTCCGGGCAGGCTTTGCCACGCACAAAGTTCTGATAATGCGGGAAATCCGCGCCGGAGAACAGGCTGACAACCTTTTTGCCGCTCAGCTCGCTGATATTGGAGAACAACGCCGCAAAGCCGGAGACGCGGCCGCCGTAATACTCGACGCACTCCTTCGCCTGCGAGAAGGTCTGACCGGTGGATGCGGAATTGACCAGCACAAGCACATTGCGGTGCTCGATCATATGGCGCAGGTTATCCGAGAACACAAACTGACCGTTGACATTGCTGTCCGGCTCGACAAGATAAATATCCTTGCCGCTGTTGACATTGCCCATGCCCACGCTCGACAGCTCACCGGCGAGATACGCGCCGATGTACTCCGTGCCTTCCATGCACAGCAGTGTATCAATGCTGGTGGACGAGAACTGGTATGCAATGCTGCGTGCGGCTTCTCTGGACATTGCCATGCTGTGCTTGATCTCGGACATATCAATATAGTAGTTGATGTGCGAATGATTCGTGGCAAAATGCCCCGGTATCGCGTCCGCGTAAAGCCGTTTGTTCACACGGGAGGTGATGCGGATCGACTGCTTCATACAAAAACCACCTTTCTTACAGCGCACCCCTATCGGGGAATATCTGAGAATCTATCTATATTATACCTCAGTCCGGTTCTCGTGGCAAGAAAAAAGGCTCGGCAGGAGCTTCTCAAATTGCACGCCATGCATGGGGTCGGTATGCTGCGCGGCAGTGTAGGCGATGCAGTCCTTGACGAACTCGCCGGCGAGCGCACAGGCATCGGCAAGCGCCCTGCCGTTCAGCAGCGCGCCGAGCACGACCGCCGCAAACAGGTCTCCGGTACCGGGGTAATACTGCGCGATCCTCTCGTGCAGGCTGATGGTGCCGCCGTCCGCAGACAGACAGCCGGAGCCGACCTTTCCCGGCTCGTAATCCAGGCCGGTCAGCACAACCTGTGCGCCGTAGCGGCTGTGAAGTGCATGCAGCCACTCCTGCGCTTCCGTTTCGTTTTGCGGTGCGGAGGCCGGGTCGCGGTCGAGCAGAATCGCCGCTTCGGTCGTATTCGGCGTGATGATATCCGCAATTTCGCACAGCTCGCGCATACGCGTGCACATTTCGGGTGTATAGGTGGCGTAGACCTCACCGTTGTCACCCATCACCGGATCGATGAACGCCGTGCCGTTTTCGGATTTCAGCCGCAGTACCGCATCCCGCACGCAGTCGATCTGATCCGCTGAGCCGAGAAAGCCCGCGTACACTGACTCAAACCGCAACCCTAACCGGTCGTACTGGTCGATGACACGCGGCATAACACCGGTCAGATCGACCGTTTCCCAGCCGGGAATGGCCATGTGCGTGGAAAAATATGCGGTCGGCAGCGGCACGCACTGGTGTCCTGCCGCCGAAATCGCTGCAATGATCGGCACAAGCGACGAACGTCCGAAACCCGACAGATCGTGCAGCGCTAAAACCTTTTTCTGCATGGATTTGCTCTCCTTCTTACTTTAGGGTAACACCGCACAATTAAAGCCGCGGCGGTATTGCCCTGTCTGTATTTCAGCATACAATGAAAAGCCTTTTCTGTCAACGCACCTGTCTGCCAGAATTCACATTATGTACTTAAATTTCCCGAGCAGTTGTGGTATAATATAGGGTAACAAATTGGCGGAGCTGCTTTCACAAGCAGGGTATGCAATGGTTATGAAAGCAGCTTCCGGATAAAAGGAGATTCTTCATGCTGAAAAAACGCATTCTATCCATCGTGCTGGTGCTGACCATGCTGATGGTACCGGGCGCTTACGCCGCTCAGCCCGCAAAGGACGATATGCACGGCGTCTGGGTCGCGTCCGTACATAATATTGATTTTCCCTCCGAGCAGGGCATGACCGCCGACCAGCTCAAGGCCGAGGCCGACACCGAGCTGGACAATATTGCCGCAATGGGACTGAACACGGTATTCCTGCAGGTCCGGCCTTCCGCCGATGCGCTGTATCCGTCCAAGCTGTTCCCGTGGAGCCGCTATGTCAGCGGCACGGCCGGTCAGGCGCCGGACGGCGATTTTGACATCCTCGGCTACTGGGTAACCGCAGCACATGAGCGCGGTCTGCAGCTGCACGCGTGGATCAATCCGTACCGCATTACGATCGACGGCGAGGACGAATGGAGCGCAATCCCGGATTCCAGTCCGGCCAAGCAGCATCCGGAGTGGGTGGTCAAGTACAACGACAACTACTACTTCGATCCCGGTATTCCGGCGGTGCAGCAGCTTGTCGTGGACGGTGCGACTGAAATCGTCAAGAATTACGACGTGGACGGCATCCATCTGGATGATTATTTCTATCCGGGTACGGATTTTGCTGATGAAGCGACTTACGAGCGCTACGGTCAGGATTTCAGCAAGATCGGTGACTGGAGACGCGACAACGTCAACACACTCATCGCTGCTCTGGATGAGACACTGCATACGCTGGATAAGAACCTCTCGTTCGGTGTCAGTCCCGCCGGTATCTGGGAAAACAAGAGCGCAAACTCCAAGGGCAGCGACACGCAGGGACAGTCCTCGTACAGCGAGCTGTACTGCGATTCCCTGCAGTGGATCAACGCCGGCACTGTAGACTATATTTGTCCGCAGCTGTACTGGTCGATCGGCTTTGAGCCTGCTGACTTCCAGACACTCGTCCAGTGGTGGCAGAAGGCGGTTTCCACCAGCGATGTAGCGCTGTACATCGGCATCGGCGCATACCGCTCGGCGGAAGCGCAGCCCGGTGATACCTGGTACGGCACGGATGAAATCGAGCGTCAGCTTGCCCTGCTCGATGACAGCATTGATATCCAGGGCGAGGTATTTTTCAGCTATGCCTCCCTTGAGTCCATCGACGGCTGTCCGGCCTTTCTGACCGCGCACTACGCGGAGGATAAGCCGGTCACAAAGCCGGATACCGACAATTCCGGCACCATCACTCAGGAGGAAGCGCAGCGGCAGGCTACCCTGCTGGATATGCTTTCCCGCTTTATCGTTTCCCTGTTCCGCTAACCGCACATTTTTCGGAGGTGCATTCCCATGGTCGATCTACTCACCCGTGAATATGAGGTGAATTACAGCCACATTGACAACCGCGGCATTGCCAGGCCGTCCTTCCTGTGGAATATCATGCAGGACGCGGCGACCGTCCACGCAGAAGCGCTGCATATCGGTCCGCTCGATCTGCGGATCGTTTGGGTGCTCTCGCGTATGAAAGCGCGGCTGACACGTCCGCTGCTGCCGTATGAGCGGCTGCGGTGCGAAACGTGGTGTCCGGGCATCAAGGGTGCAAGCTGGTACCGCAGTTTCTCGTTCTTTGTGGATAACAAGCCGGTCGGCGACGCACAGTCCATGTGGGTAACGCTCGACCCGGAGACCCGCCGTATTGTGCGTCCGGGCGCATTCCCCGAAGCCGAGCAGTACCTGCACACCTCCCGCGGAGAGCTGTTTGCACCGCTGCCCAAACTGTCGTGCGACAATGTGCGCCTGCATCATGTTCACGAGGTCCGTTATTCGGATCTGGATGTCAACAATCATGTCAACAACGTGCGTGCGGTCGAGCTGATCTCGGACGCGCTCGACCTGCACAGGCAGCCGGGGTTTGTCTCCGAGCTGCAGGTCAACTACACCGCCGAAACCGCCTGCGGCGAATCGCTTTCGCTGCTGACCGGCACGGCGGACAGCGCACGTTACATTCGCGGTGAAGCCGACGGCAAAACCCGCTTTGAGGCGCTTGCCACGCTTTCGCCGCTGCCCGACCTGAAGGAGGGATTGGTATGACGCAAGCGATCGAGCAGGCTGTATGCGACATTTTGGGCGCGTGCCAGCCGGTCAAAATCATCCTGTATGCAGAAAAGCGTACGATGGCAACCGACAAGCTCAAGGCGTTCAGCCTTTGCGTTATCGTGCCGGAGAGCGCCAACTGCCGCACACTGCGCACACACCTGCATCTGGCGATCACGGTTTCCGTGCCCGTCAGTCTGAGCGTTTACACCACCGAGGAATGGGCGGAGCTTTGCACGGACAGTACCTCGTATGCCGCATGGATCGCCCGGAAAGGCAAGGTGATTTATGACCAGACGGCGTAAAGGTGCATCCGACAGTTGTTTTTACTACAAATGGCTGGACAAGGCGCTGTGCGACCTGCAGGCTGCACGTCTGCTGCTGACCTACGGCGGCGATCATTACAACATCGCGTTCCACTGCCAGCAGGCGATCGAAAAGGCGCTGAAGGGCTATCTGCTGTTCCGCACCGGACGGCATTTTGACGGACACAACCTGACGTACCTGTGCCGTCAGGCGATCCAGCTGGACTCGAAGGCGTTCTCCGAATATCTGGACGAGAGTGCAGCGCTCAACGATTTGTATATTGAGACGCGGTATCCAACTGACCTGCCGTTTGAGATTGATGAGCTGGAGGTCCGCCGGTATCTGGATATGGCGGAGCGGATGTTTGCCGCGATTCGGCAGCAGCTGTATGAGGGCGGGAGACCGCATGAGATTGTTCAAAGACGATAACTCGTCTTAAATCGTAAAATTTTCGCTTGCGAAGCGAACGGAACTCGCCTACGCGGCGGAGCGCACAAGAGGGTAGACACCTGCGGTTTCCACCCTCTTGCGAATCTCCCCTTTCCCTTAGAAAACACGGCGAAATTTTCAGAACTGAGACTATAAAGGAACGGCAAAGGATTTTTTCTACCGTAGGGGCGGACCAATGTGTCCGCCCATTTCTTTACCTCTACGCAATGCCAGATTCCTTACTGCTACACATATCGGCTACTCTCCGCAGGCGCGGCACAAGGTGAATTGCCCGAAGGGCAAGAGAGGGTCCCCTGGGGGATGACTGTGCCGCGCAACTCGTTTGTCTGATGGCTACGGACAGCACCTACGAATTACAATTATTAACCAATTTTACCGTAGGGTGCGGCAAGGTGAATTGCCCGAAGGGCAAGAGAAGGTGCCCTGGGGTGCGACCTCGGCGCACCGTTTGTCAACCATCTGCACATTGCCTAACCGCAGGGGCGGCCAATGGCCGCCCACGCAACGCCCAATCATTACAAAACTCCTACCTCCTCACTCCTCACTCCTACCTTGCATAATCTCTCCCATCTTGACACTTGCATACTCCGTCAACTTTTGCTATCATATAAGAATGTAAGGAGTGACTAACCATGAACGCTGCGGAACGACGCACTAAAATCACCCACCTGCTTGCACAGGCGAACGGGCCGTTATCGGCGACCGCGCTGGCCGCGCAATGCGGTGTCAGCCGCCAGATTATTGTAGGCGATGTTGCGCTGCTGCGTGCAGGCGGATTGGCCGTGCTCGCTACGCCGCGCGGATATATTCTGGAGAACACCTCGGCGCCGACCTGTGCGGAGCGGCACATTGTCAGCCACCACGACAACAGCCGCATGCTTGAGGAGTTGTACACGGTCGTCGATCTCGGCGGAGCCGTAATTGATGTGACGGTCGAGCACGCTGTATACGGCCAAATCTGTGCACCGCTGCATATTTTCTCGCGGTATGATGCCGACGCGTTTAACGAGAAGATTCAGCAGTCCGGCTCCCGGCCGCTGTCCAACCTGACCGGCGGCATCCACCTGCACACCATCCGCGCCACGGATGAGAAAACGCTCGAACGCGTAATTCAGGGACTCAAGGACAAAGGCTTTCTGCTTCTCGAGGATAACTAAAAACCACCCGAACGATAAATTTCGTTCGGGTGGTTCAGTCTATCAATAAAGTCCGTTTTCACGATGCTAACGCTGCCGCGCGGCAGCGCGCATGAAATAGAATTTGCTGTGCAAATTCGTAAAAAGCCGGAGCATGTATCTGGCTTTTTACACTTCTGGAGGAAAAAAGTTTCGACCATCGGGAGGAACTTTCGTACGACTTGGGAACGGCCTACGGTCCGTTCCTGCTTGTCGGCGAAACTGTAGTTTCGCGGCATCCTCAACCACCCGAACGATAAATTTCGTTCGGGTGGTTTTCTTTTACTCGTTATCTGCCTGCTGCTCCTTATACATAGCGATCTGCTCCGCATCCCATACCTCCAGATCACGCACACCGGCGCGTCCCTCGACGTGATGACGGAATTCATGCCGCAGGACTTTTCGCATTTCTTCGGTCAGCTCATCCTCATCCATATGGCGGTACGCCCGCTTGAACGAGCCGTAGTACATTACAATATATTTGCCCATCGCCGGATCAACGCGGTACTGCCCCATCACATACAGCGTGCCGCTGCGGTCCTCCGGGTGCAGAAGATAGCCGGGTTCCACGACTATACCGCCGTTCAGCTCCTCGTAAAACGACTGCGGAATCTCCTCCGCAAGATCGGATAATATTTCTTCAAATCGGTCGATCGAGATCATGCCTGTCTTCCTTTCTGACCTTGCTGCTTGTCTGCCCTTACTATAGCATAACCTGTTTTTACAGGCAACCAAACTTTTTGTGAACAAGGTGTCTTGACAGGTGTTGTTTTATGTTGTATACTTCTATCTGTTCACAACTCAAATATTTGAAAGGACCTGTTCCCATGGTTAAGAGTAAAAGTTTGTATCATTTGGCGCTGGCCGGCGTACTGTGTGCGATCGGCATCATCATCCCGATTTTTTCTCCTGTAAAGATTCGACTCGACCCGATGAGCTTCACGCTGGCAAGCCACGTTGCTATTTTTCTGGCGATGTTCATTTCTCCGGCTGTCGGCGTGGCCGTTTCAGTCGGCACGACGCTTGGCTTTCTGGTCGGCGGCTTCACCATGCCGGTCGTCCTGCGTGCGCTGACCCACGTTGTCTGGGTTGCGCTCGGTGCATACTATCTGCAGAAGCACCCGGAGCTGATCGACTTCCGTCAGCAGGTTGAAAACCGCAACGCAAAGCTGTTTGGTCTTGGTGCGGTACTCAGCATCATCCACGCGGCACTGGAAACCCTAGTCTGCGTACCGGTTTACTTCGGTCAGGGCCTGTCCGGCGCGGAAACCGTTCGCATTCTGCTCGGTCTGGTGCTGCTCGGCTCGTTCATTCATTCGATGATCGACTATGCGCTGTCTCTGCTGATCTGGCGTCCGGTCAGCGGCACGATGCGCACTAGCAGAGTTTCGTAAACTGCAAAAACACCCGTCAATGACGGGTGTTTTTCTTTTCTTATTTCACCTCGCAGCCGCCCCATTCTACCACGGTGAAGCCGTCTCTTGCGAACGGCGTGAACGTCTGCGGCTCGATGGTCTGCAGCTTGCTCAACGGCTTCCACGCCATGAATACGCGGAGCACACTGTCCGGTTCCGGGTCGATATCCAGCTTTGCGGTGTCGGTGTAGCGCTCGGACTGGAACGAGATGAGATTGTACGGGTTTTCCTGCATTTTCGGCATCCAGTACACGATAAATTCGTTGTACTCGCGCGGTGTCAAGCCGATCTCGGCCAGTTTTTCGCGGAGGAAATCCGCTGTGTCCGCTCCTGCTACGCAGAAGCCCTTGGAGAAGTCGTAGTCGGTGTTGTTCTCGCCCTCCCAGAACAGGTAGGAGTATTCGTCGCCGTTCTCATCGTACAGCGTGCCGTCCGGCTCGGCGGTGACAGTCCAGCCGTCCTCATACGCCGGATACGTCGCGGTGAGCGTGCCCGCATAATCCAGCGATACGGAAACCGTCGTTTCCTGCTCGGGATAGAGGTAGATGACGGGTTTGGCATCGCCCTGTTCCTGTTGACCGCAGGCAGTCAAGCTCAGTGCCAGCATGGCTGTGAGCGTTCCCGCAAACAATCGTTTCATGCCGTTCCCTCCTTACTTCACCTCGCAGCCGCCCCATTCAACGACAGTGAAGCCGTCTCTCGCAAACGGCGTGAACGTCTGCGGCTCGATGGTCTGCAGCTTGCTCAACGGCTTCCACGCCATGAATACGCGGAGCACACTGTCCGGTTCCGGGTCGATATCCAGCTTTGCGGTGTCGGTGTAGCGTTCCGACTGGAACGAGATGAGATTGTACGGGTTATCCTGCATTTTCGGCAGCCAGTACACGATAAATTCGTTGTACTCGCGCGGTGTCAAGCCGATCTCGGCCAGTTTTTCGCGGAGAAAATCCGCCGTGTCCGCTCCGGCGACGCAAAAGCCTGTGGAGAAGTCGTAGTCGGTGTTGTTCTCGCCCTCCCAGAACAGGTAGGAGTATTCGTTTCCGTTCTCATCGTACAGCGTGCCGTCCGGCTCGGCGGTAACGCGCCAGCCGTTCTCGTAGTCCGGATAGGTCGCGGTGAGCGTGCCCGCGTAGTCCAGCGACACGGAAACTGTCGTTTCCTGCTCAGGGTAGAGGTAGATGACGGGTTTGGCACTGCACTCCTCCTGCTGTCCGCAGGCGGTCAATCCGAGTGCAAACGCCGCTGCGAGTGTCCCTGCAAGCAATTTTTTCATAGCGATTCCTCCTTTGTTCGGTTAGACGAAATCGGGGCGGTTTGGTTCCCTGTTCTGCGGAAATTTACGGTCGTACCCACTCACCGATCAGCGTATTCTTCTGCAGAACCAGCTGGAAGCCGTCGGCATCATTAAAATAAACCGCCTTATCCGTATCCTCAATCGGCAGGACAACGGTGTATCCCGCACTCATCGTGTTTGCACTGCCGAATGTGTTGTAAAACGTGAGATAATGTTCGCCGTTCTTCGGCTCGTCCTTATAATCCCGGATATCCTCAATCGGCGGAAAGACAGCTGCATGGAGTGTCAGCGTTTTCCCATCCTCGGAAACCGTATAATCGCGCAGTGTGACATTCTGCTGCTCGGTCAATCCCGATCCCACACGAAATAGCAGAAACGGCACAAAAACCGCTGCGAATACAGCAATAATTCTTCGTATTTTCATCGTTTTTCTCCTATCCTTTTATCTGTAAAAATGCGAAAGGCCGTCCGCAAGGGACGACCTTTCCGCACTCTCTCTTTTCTCTTTTCCCTATACAGCAGTTACTTCTTCAGGCGATTGATGTACTCCAGAATAATATCGGTGGAATATTCAACGCCCAGACGGCCTGCGTTAATGCAGAGGTCGTAATGGTCGCACTTGCCCCATACCTTGCCGGTATAGTAATTGTAATAGGTAGAACGCTGCTTATCCATCTTCTCGAGAGCAGCCTCGGGCGTCTTGCCCTCGATGACGTAATCACCGCAGGTCTGAACACGCTTTACACGGTCCTCAATCGAGCCATGGATGAAGAAATCGAACTTATTCGGGAAGTCACGCAGTACATGGTCTGCACAGCGGCCAACGATAACACACGAGGAATCCTCTGCCATCTCGCGGATGATATTGGACTGAGCCAGATACAGCTGATCGGTCAGGCTCATGCCGTTCAGACCAACCGAACCGAACATCGTCAGCGAGTACAGGAAGCTGTTGGTGGCACGCTTGTCGAGCTGCTCAAACAGTTTTTCGTCAAATCCGGTCTTTTTAGCCGCACGGGTAATAAGTTCCCGGTCATAGAACGGAACGCCCAGACGGAGCGCCAGCTTCTGACCGATCTCACGACCACCGGTACCATATTCACGACCAATAGTAATAATCAAGTTGTTATTCATAACGCACCCTCCTTACCAACCGGAATTATACAAATTGTACAATTCTCTATATCTGTAGTATGAACCATTTATGCGTTTTTGTCAAGTAGGATTCAAAAATTTTTTCATTCTGTAAATTTGATTGGTTTTCGCTTCAAAGCGAACGCGCCTTGCCTGCCCGGCAGGGGCGCAAGGTGAATTGCCCGAAGGGCAAGAGAAGGTACCCTGGGGTACAACTCGGCACACCGTATCTATTTTGGCAAAAGAAAACCCGCTCGAAAGCGGGTTTTCTCGTTATCTCTTTACTTATTCTTGATCAGCATCGGTCCGACTTCATTGATATTGCCGGCGCCCATGGTGAGCACCAGATCATTCGGGCCTGCCTCCTTACGGAGATAATCTGCAATCTCGTCAAAGCTGTCAAACGATACCGCGCCCGGCACCTCCCTGGCGATATCCGAGGAATAAATGCCGATGGTATTCTTCTCGCGGGCGGCATAGATCGGAGCAAGAACCGCCTGATCGCACATCCTGAGCGCCTCCACGAACTCGTGGAACAGCGCCTTAGTGCGGGTATATGTGTGCGGCTGGAACGCGCACAGGATACGGTCGAAGTGCATTTCCTTTGCGGTGTTCAGCGTGGCCTTCATCTCGCTCGGATGATGTGCGTAATCGTCCACGACGGTTGCGCCGTTCGGCATTTTGCCGACCAGCTGGAAACGGCGGGACGAACCGGTGAACTTGTTCAGACCGCGCTCGGCAGCGTCACCCGGCACACCGAGGAACTCGGCAGCGGCACAGCACGCCAGTGCATTCAGCATGTTATGGCGGCCCGGAACGGACAGCGCCACCTTAGCGTACTTCTTCCCCTCTACCATAACGGTAAAGCGGTAGTAGCCGTTCTCATCGCGCACGTCGGTCGGGTAAACGTCCGAGGTTGCGCTCGTGCCGAAGGTACGAACCTTGCGGTTGATGCCTGCCACACTGCGCATTGCATGCGGGTCATCGCCGTTGACGACAACAAGGCCGTTCATCGGGGTCAGCTCGGCAAACTCATGGAACGAGTGGATGATATCGTTGATATCCTTGAAGAAGTCGAGATGATCCTCCTCTACATTGAGGATAACCGCAACGGTCGGTGCAAAGCGCAGGAACGAGTTGCAGTATTCGCAGCTTTCAGCCACAAAACAGCCCTTGCCGCCGATACGGAGCGTACCGCCGATGGCAGGCAGGTTGCTGCCGACCATAACGGTCGGGTCCATCTGCGCTTCCATGGTCATGAGCGTCATCATCGAGGTGGAAGTTGTCTTGCCGTGCGTGCCTGCCAGACAAACCACGTTGTCATAATCGCGCATGAGGTGTCCCCATGCCTCGGCACGCTCCATGACCGGAATGCCCAGCTCATGGGCGCGGACGATCTCCGGATTGTCATCATGCACGGCAGCGGTACGCACGATGAGCGACGCACCCTCGACGTTCTCCGGCTTGTGCTCGTAGGTAATCTTTGCGCCCAGAGCCTCCAGCCGCGCGGTAACATCCGTACGCAGACGGTCGGAGCCGGAAATCGGCACACCGCGGCTGAGCAGCAGCTCGCCAAGCGAATTCATGGACACACCGCCGATGCCGATCAGGTGGATGCGTTCCTTATTTTCAATGTAGGGCTTAATAGACAGAGCCATTTCCCTAAGCCTCCTGTATTTTCGTTTATTAGATTTATTATAGTACAAAATCGCCCGGAATAAAATAGCTAACCGAGAAAAACTCGCGTCTGACTGAAAATTCGCGCGATAGCGCGCATGAAATAGCATTTGCATTGCAAATGCCAAAAAAGAGGGAGCATGTATCACTCTTTTTTGACTTCTGGAGGGAAAAAGTTTCTGTATAGGAACTTTTGGACGACTTTGGAACGGCCCACGGTCCGTTCCTGCTTGTCGGCGAAACTGCAGTTTCGCGACAGCCTCACAAAAGTGTAGTTTGATTTTTTCGCATGTTTACGATAAAATATCCTTAGGCATGCTGTCCTGTCCGGTCAGCACAAATGCCGCAATATAAGGAGAGGCATTGTATGAGAGTACTGATTTTATCCGTCACCGCCGGTTTCGGTCACCATGCCACCGCAAAGGCCATCGGCGACATGCTGGAATCCAAGGGCGCGGAAGTTCACACGCTGGATGTTTACGCCTATATCAGCAACCTGATCAAAACCACCATCGACAAGGGCTATCTGTTCTCCTCCAAGCACATGCAGACGCTGTACCGTCTGGTCTACCAGCTGGCCGAGAACAACGGCGCAAGCTATTTTAACTCTGCGCCGAGCATTATCAATATCATCAACGCACTCGGTGCGTCCAAGTTTGCCAAGGTCATTGCGAACCATGTGCCCGATGTTATCATCTGCACGCATGTTTTTGCAGCGCAGATGGTTGATGAACTGAAAAAGCGCAAAAAACTCGCCGATATCGAGACTATCGGCATTGTTACCGACTACACGCTCCACCCGTACTGGGAGGATGTGCCACGCGTGCAGTACATCGTCACCGCGAGTGAACTGCTCACCTACCGCTGTGTGCAGCGCGGCATTCCAGAGGACCGCATCCTGCCGTTCGGCATTCCGGTGCACCCGAAATTCAACGAAAAGCTGTCCCGCGAGGACGCGGCGGCACAGCTCGGTATTGACCCGAATAGGAAAACCATCCTGCTGATGGGCGGCAGCATGGGCCACGCCGACCATGTGAAGAACATCGAAAGCCTGTCGCAGATCGGTACGCCGTTCCAGTTTCTTGTGGTATGCGGCAACAACAAAAAGATGCTCTACCATGTAGAGCAGTTTGCCTCACACTATCAGGGCAGCTGCAGGATCTATCCCTACGGCTTTGTACACAACGTAGAGGTGATGATGAGCGCGTCCGACTGCATTGTATCCAAGCCGGGCGGTCTTACCGTGTCCGAGGCTCTGGCGAAAAACCTGCCGATGCTGCTGTTCGATCCGATCCCCGGTCACGAGGAGCGAAATGTTGATTTTCTGGTCAACAACGGCATGGCGGCGCTCATTACCAAGCACTTCCCGATCGACGAGGCGGTGTACGAGCTGTTCCGCAATCCGGTGCGGCTGGAGACCGTGCGGAGAACCATGGGCGAGATCGCCCATCCGGATGCCACCGAACGGCTGGCTGAATTTGTCCTGCGTAAACGATAATACAGTGAAAGGGAGTACCCGCCTGCGGGTACTCCCTTTCGTGCCGTTAAATTCCTACTGATTTACTCAGTTCTGCACTGCATCCGACTGCGGCACCAGCGGTGTCAGCGGTGTCAGCAGCTTAGTGATCAGGCTGACCATCTCGGTCTTCGGGATGGGCTGCGACTCAGTGATCCACTTTTCGGTCATGCCGATGACGCCGGTCGCAAGGAAGCGTGCAGCATACGCATCCTCGACACTGCGGTACGGCAGCAGCTCCATGCGGCATTCCTCGATAACGCCGATCATCTTTTTGCCGAAACCATCCGGCGCATTGACCTTGATAAGTGCGGTGACGATCTCACGATTCTCCTCCAGATAATCCATCAGACGGCTGAGCACCAGCTTGAGCGTTACCGTCTCACTCGGGCGGATGGCCGCGATCATCCCGCGGAAATCCTCGATCATCCCTGTCTCGATCTTATCGCGCAGGTCATACACGTCCCGATAATGCGCATAAAATGTGCCGCGGTTGATATCCGCTTCGCGCACTACGTCGGTCACGGTGATGCTCTGGAAGTCCTTCTGCTGCATCAGCCGCGTCAGTGCCTGCCGCAGCAGCTTTTTCGTTCGTCGGATGCGCTTATCCTCCACTTCTGCCATGGTATTTCACTCCATTCATATTGCTTTTTCCGTCCATTTCCGTAATTCGCATTTTAACGAACACATACAATATTTTTGTATGTTATCATTCACTCTTATCATATTTGATTATTGCGTTCGTTATCCTTATGTACTATACTATAACACGAAAAGAAATCCTACACAATATCTATTTCTGAGAAAGATGGTGTTTTCTTTGTGAAACTTAAAGGACATAGCCCTGTTGACCTGATCATTAACAATCGAAAACTGATTGAAAAGATCTATATCGTACTGATCATCTTCAGTTTAATCTGTGTGCCGATGGTTGGGATCAACTACGATTTAACAAAATACCTGCCGGATTCGTCTCCGTCCGCACAGGCGCTGGACATCATGGAGGACGAATTTACCTATCCCGGCATGGGACGCGTCATGCTCGAGGATGTGACGCTGTACGAAGCCAAAAACATAAAGGACCGTATCGCGGACGTTGACGGTGTGGACATGGTCATGTGGTGCGATATGGCCACCAATATCTACGGCTCGAGCGAATTCATCAACTATGACAATATCGACGACTACTACAAGGATAACACCGCCTACATGGATGTTATCTTCACCGACAAGGACTCGTCCAACCAGACCCACAAGGCGGTGCGTGAGATTGAAAACATCGTCGGTGACAGAGGTTTGGTAGCAGGCTCCGCTGTATCGGATACCAACCTCGGCCCGACCATTAACAAAGAGGTCGCCCGTGTTATGGCACTGGCCGTTGTCATTATTTACATCATTCTGACAATCACGACCACCTCGTGGTTTGAGCCGGTGCTGTTCCTGTCCGTGCTCGGCATTGCAATCCTCATCAACATGGGCACGAACATCATCTTCGGCGAGATTTCGTTCCTGTCCAACGCCGTTGGTGCGGTGCTGCAGCTGGCCTGCTCGATGGACTACTCCATCTTCCTGCTGCACGCCTTCACGCAGGAGCGCGCAACCGGTGCCGAACCCGAACAGGCGATGGCGAACGCCTGGCGAACCGCCTTTTCATCCATCGGTGCTTCCGGCATGACGACCATCGTCGGCTTTGCCGCCATGGCACTGATGAACTTCGGCATCGGCCCGGATATGGGCTTCGTATTGGCCAAGGGCATCGCGCTCAGCCTGCTGACCGTGCTGCTGCTCATGCCGGCGCTTATCCTGCGTTCGCAGAACATCATTGCCAAGACGCAGCACCGTCCGTTTATCCCCAAACAGGGCCGCGGCATCGGTGAATTTGCGTACAAAATCCGTCGCATCGTATTTCTTGTGGTTGTTATCATCATCATTCCGTGCTATATTGCACAGGGTATGGCGAATTTCTCTTACGGCAACGAGGCCGTTGCAAACTCACCCGGTACACCGGTTTACGAGGCCGAGCAGCAGATGAATGCCAAGTTCGGCAAGAGCAACATGATGATCGCACTTGTCCCGCCCGACAGCAACATCACCGAGAAAAAGATGACCGAGGAGATCGACGACCTGTCCTACGTCAAGTACGCGCTCAGTCTGTCGTCCGTTCTGCCGGAAGGCATTCCCGAGGATTTCCTGCCGGAGAACATCACCAGCCTGATGCACTCGAAAAACTGGGCACGCGTGATTATCAACGTGCGTTCCGCCGGTGAAAGTGACGATGCCTTCAAATTCTCGGACAACATCCGCGCGATCATTGATAAGTATTACCCGAACGAAACGACCTACCTTGTCGGCGTAACGCCGTCCACGCAGGATATTAAGGATATTATTGTGCCGGACTACAACCGCGTCAACATCGTTTCCCTGCTGGGTGTAGCACTCGTTATCGCGATAACCTACAAGGCACTGATCCTGCCGATCGTCGTACTCATCCCGATCGAGTGCGCGATCTTCATCAACACCGCTCTGCCGTACATTTACGGTCAGCGAACCATGTACCTTGGCTTTATCATCGTCGGCTGTATCCAGCTGGGTGCTACGGTTGACTATTCAATATTGATGACCGGCAACTATCTGGATGCCCGCTCACAAGGAGATAAAAAAGAAGCCGCAATACGGGCGGTATCGGTCAGCGCCGAATCGGTTATGACCTCCGGTCTGATCGTTATGACGGTTGCCTACGGTCTGTACTTCATGACCTCGGTCGAAGCGATTTCCGGTCTGGGCCAGCTGATCGGCCGCGGTGCGCTGATCTCGGTCATTCTCGTACTGTTCTTCCTGCCGATGTGCCTGATGCTGTTCGACCGCTGGATCGTCAAGTCGGATTACGCAGAAAAGAAACACGCCAAGATGAACAAGATCCGCGCGACCAAGATCAAGCTGCCGATCCTGAGCGAGCTGCACCAGCAGCGCGTCAACCTGCAGAACCAGATCCGCGAAAACCGCAAGGCACGCAACAAGGAGCTGCGCCTCAAACTCAAGAACCTGATGAACGGCGATGGCTTCAAACTGCCGCAGAACTACATGCCGCCGACGCAGGAGCCGTCCAAACAGCAGCAGACCGAAGAATCCGCACACAAGCGCATGATCGGCAAAAAGCTGCGTATGCGCATCCATAACCGCATTGAGATGCGGAAGGAACAGCTTGAGCATCTGGCCCAGCGCCTCGGCAGCGACAAAAACAAGCCGAACAACAGCCAGAACGACAACCAGAACGATAATACGGAGGAGAACGACCATGAAAACAGATAAGCTGCGCCGACTGACCGCAGCCTCGCTTGTTCTTGCGTTCACGCTGCCGCAGGCGGCACAGGCCGCCGCGCCCACGGTAGAAACCGACGAATCGGTATATATCAACATGGATTACTACGGTGCGCCGACCAATACGCGCATCGTAAAGGGTGTCAGCCTGAACGGCCACACCGAGTTCACCGATTTCGGCAGCTACGCAGATGTGTACAACATGAGCACCTATGACGAGCCGGTCATCAAGGACAATTCGGTGTACTGGAAGCTGTCCGACACCAGCAAGCAGCGCTTCTACTACGAGTGCATCCCGACCGACAAGGTCAATATCCAGATGCCGTGGAACTTTGATGTTTCCTACAAGCTGAACGGTGTTTCGGTCAAGGCGGAGGACTGTGCAGGCGCAAACGGTCTGGTAGAGATCACCATTCACGCGGTGCCGAACAGCTACGCGAGCGACTACTACAAAAACAATATGATGCTCGTCTGCGGCACCGGTATCGACATGAGCAAGGCGCTTTCCATTGATGCACCGGGTGCACAGGTTCAGTCCGTGGGCACCTACAAGCTGGTCGTATTCATGGGTATGCCGGGCGAGGAAAGCACATTCACCGTGCGTATCGGCTCGGAGAACTTTGAGAGCATGGGTATGTTTATGTTTATGACGCCGGCTACTCTGTCCTCGCTAGATATCATCTCCGACCTGAAGGACGTCAAGAACCGCCTGAGCGATTCCGGCGACAGCCTGTACTCCGGCATGAGCAGCATGCTCGACACCATGCAGTCCATGCAGAACGGCATGGGTACGATGTCGAGCGGTATTTCGGGCATCAATGCCGTGCGCCAGCAGCTGATCAAGGACCGCGGCACGATTGATCCCAAAACGGATGCCGCGCTGACCGCTCTGGAAAAGCTGACCGGCGAAAGCGATTCGCTGATCCCGGAACTGAATAACACCAAGGACACGCTCGTTAAGCTGAACGCGACCACGAACAGCATTCTCGATACGTTCGAGGAGTCCGGTGCGGATATCACCGAGTACCAGACGCTGCTGCAGAATATCCGTACCTCGCTGAATAATCTCGAGGATCTCATGGATGATCTGGATGACAAGACAGGTTCGGAATGGCTGTACATCAGTGAGTTGCAGAGTGATATTAAGAATCTGAAGGATGACCTGAGCGATATTCAAAGAGATATGAAAACCCTGAATGATCGTATCAAAGCCCTTGAAAACACGAATGACAGCATTGGTTCTGCACTGACTAACATCCTGCAATTACTGGTAAAGAAGCAAGTCATCGACGAAACAACCGCAGAAACCTTTGGTAAACTTATATCGGACATTTCTAAGAAGTGCAGTGACCTGACCACTTCGATGAGAAATCTGACTTCTACCATCTCCGGTACTGCAGATTCCCTTTCCGGATTTCTCACCACTTCGGACGGTATCCTCGACAATCTCGACGACATCTGCGACATTCTCGACGATTACAAGGGCCTCGGTCAGGACTTCACCGCCGAGGGCAAAAAGCTGACCGAACTCGCCAACACCACACTCGGCCGCGTCAACCAGCAGCTGACCGAGATTCCGGCACTGACCGAGTCGCTCAACCAGCTGACCTCGAGCACCTCGTCCTCCATCGACAAGGGCACCGAGCTGATCGGTACCACCACCAAAACGCTCACCGCGTCCTACCAGCTGCTCGACACGGTCAACAGCACACTGCGCTCGGTCCGCAGCGACGCGGATGCCAGCACACAGACCACGCTCGACGGCCTGCTCGATGTGCTTGATAAGGCTTCCCGCTCGAACAGCTCGAATAAGCTGCAGAACGCGACCGATGATATTCATAATGCCATCGACGACGCTAAGACCGACCTTGAGGACGATACCAACATCCTCAATATCGACTCCTCGGCCGACCTGCAGTCTGTCACGAGCAGTATGAACCCGACACCGAGCAGTCTGCAGTTCATCCTGCGCACGCAGGAGATTTCGACCGACGATGACGATGGTGCTATCACCTCGGATCAGGATGCTGCCGACGAAGGCGTTCTTGCGCGTATCGTGAATATCTTCAAGAAGCTCGCAAGCGCGATTTACGGCGTATTTGCTTCGGAAGAGTAACCGCATATAAACCAAAAGGACAGGAAAATTTCCTGTCCTTTTCTTTATCCACAGGTTGGGGATAATCGCGTAACCGTATGGTGTGAAACCGTTTATTAAGGCAATACCGCACAATTAAAGCAGCGGCGGGATGACCCCATCCCGCCGTTCCACAGAGAATCACACGATAACAAATCAAAATTCGCATAAAAAAACGGTTCCGGAGACGGAACCGTTTTTCCTATCCATTTATCAAGCGCGAATCTTCTCGCCCATCTCCGCGCTTGCGTGACTGAGTACCGGAAGCAGCACCGCACCAACGATAATACCCGCAATGCCCTGCACGATATTCATCGGCACGCCGAGAACAACCGCGGCTGCCGCAGCGCCCATGCTGCTGCCCATCACGACTTCCATGCCGACCTCATACACAAAGTAGCCCAGAACCATAATGATCTCTGCCGGAATGCCGCACAGAACCACACGGGTAATCGTATTCATGCCCTTGCCTGCCATGTGGTGATACAGCCAGCCGCCGAGCAGAGCGGTCAGCGCCTTGATGACAAACGTACCGGGCACCCATGCCATGTAGCCGCCGATAAGATCTGCCATCATCGAACCGATACCGGCTGCCAGTGCACCCAGACCGGGACCGAGCAGAATGCCGCAGATCAGCACCATGCCGTCACCGAGGTGAATGTAACCCTGTGTCGGCGTCGGAATGCGGATGATCATCGTAGCAACTGCCGTCAGTGCCGCCAGCAGTGCTGCCAGCACAAGCTTTCTGATGTTTTTTCCTGTCATATCGCATACCCTCTTTTCCAGTAATTCTGTCTGTAAGCCTATTGTATGCGATATTGTGGCTTTAGGAAAGTGTCAGTTCACGCAAGTTTCACAAGGTCAGTTTCAGGCATTCGCCTTGAAATTATTGATGTAGTAATCACCGTTTTCGTCGTCCATCACAACGCAGACCAGCTTGCCCTTGGAGACAACCTTGGCCTCATCAACGCCTACGCAGATCCACTTGCGCGGGTCAACCGTGGTCTTGAGCTTAGCCGCCGCGTCTGCCGCCTGCTTTTCATCCGCAAAGCGCAGAACAACGATGGAATGTGCCTGCGAGGTAATCATAGACTCGGAGGCCACGCCTGCCTCAAACTTGATGTCATCCGTACCAAGGTACCAGAACAGGCCGCGGCTCATGCCGTCCTCACCC
Source organism: Butyricicoccus sp. (assembly GCF_977037065.1). Taxonomy (NCBI): domain Bacteria; kingdom Bacillati; phylum Bacillota; class Clostridia; order Eubacteriales; family Butyricicoccaceae; genus Butyricicoccus; species Butyricicoccus sp. The sequence goes on from NZ_CDRQNY010000019.1 coordinate 28,579, forward strand.
ATGCCGTTGTAGAGTGCCTCCTCGGCAACGCCCATGCCGCCGAACGGACGCGCACCGTAAATCTTGCTCACCAGTGCGGAAAGCTGCTCGTCCACCTTGACGGTCTCCGGCTGCTCCGGCTCGGTCACCTCCGGCTTTTTATAGCCCCAGGCAGCCTCGCCGTACTTCTTCATGAACAGGTCGTAATTCTCGTTGTAGCGCTTCTTATACACGCTTTCGATCTGCGGGTCGAAGGTGTAAGCCGTGCCGTCGATGGTAATCTCGGTCCACGCGTGAACCGACTCACTGCCCTTGGGCGAAACGCCGGTGCCCGGAATCGCCTGTGCATCAAAGCCGACCTGACGGGCGAGGTAAGTAAAGCCTGCCGCCCACGAGTAGCAGTTGCCCTTGTGGGTCTTAAGCATATCGGTCGCGGAGGTCAGCGCCCAGTCGCTCTTCGAAGTGTCAGCCGCGCCGATGCCGAGATAGCCGAACGTATTCTTCGCGTAATCATACACCGCACGCAGCTTCTGCTGCTGGGTCATGCTGTCCTTGACAACGCTCTTTACTGCCGAAGCCAGCAGCGCGTCCAGTTCGGTCGAGCCGGTGATGTAGTAGCCGTTATGGTCAAGCTCGAGCGAGCCGATGAACTTGTCATGGTCAAACTGCTTGTCATCGTTGACATGGAACAGCTTGCCGCCAATATTATGCCAGCCCGGCGTCAAATCGGTAGTCTCCTTATCGAACGAAGTCCACTTTTCGGAGCCGCTCGACTTGTCAAACTTATGGTCGGTGGTTGCCTCAAGCATATCCCAGTATGCCCAGTGCGTGTTCGGCACATCCGGCATAATACGGATGCCCTCACTCGTATTGATCGTAAACTCATCCGCCTGACGGCCGAGCACACGGTTGAGGATAGTTACCGTCTCCGCACGGGTAATCGGCGCATTCGGGCGGAAATTCGTGCCTGCCGAAATCCAGCCCTGTGCCAGAGCGGTCTGCACCGCATTGTACGCCCAGTTGGTCCTGGGTACATCGGCAAACGACTTGTCCGTGCCGATGTCGGTGTGCGGGAAGCGCGACAGAATCGCTACAAACTCTGCACGGGTGATCTTGGCGTTCGGCTTGAATGTGCCGTCCGTGTAACCGTTCACCAGACCGAAATTAATCATCTGACAGACGGCATTCGCATACCACGCGGAAACCGAAACATCGCTAAACAGATAATCCCTATGCTCACCCCAGTCCACCAGCAGGGACGTGAGCAGCTTGCTCGCCTCTGCGCGGGTGATGGATGCATCCGGGCGGAAGGTGCCGTCCGTGTAGCCGTTCATATACTGCATATGCTCTGCGGTATTCAGCTGCGGCTGCGGCGCCGAATTCTGAGCCGCGCACGCGGTAATGGGCAGCGAAGCCGCCATCAAAGCCGCAAGCGCACCTGCGGTCATTCGTTTTTTCATCATACTTCCATACTCTCCTTCAGATCGTTTTCGGGGATAGTATTGAATTAGACGGAATCACTCGTCATTTGGTTCCCTGTTTTGCTCATCTTTTTTACTTTTTTCTTTTTCGGGATCGAGCACGACCGGAATGAGCGCTGCCGCCAGCTTGCCCTTGCCGCGGTGCTTGACGTAGAAAAAGCCGATGATGGAAAACGCGATTGCACCGATGCAGTTGACCTGCAGATCCTTCATCGTGTCGATCAGGCCAATATCCAGATAGCCGCCAAGCTGCTCGGTCCAGTCCTCACCGTTGACGATGACCGACTCGATTGGCACATGCACCGGCACATTCAGGCCGTCCGGGTTGAGCGACACCGTGTTGACCTCGTGCACAACATAGTCCTTCTGCATGTCCGTGTGCATCACCTGATCGGCGGTAAACTCGAAAAATTCCCACAGCACGCCGACCGTCATGGAGAAGCAGAACGCCACGATAGCCAGGAACAGCGGCGACAGCTTGAAGGTAAATCGTTCGCTTCGGTTGAACAGATCGACCAGGCAGAAGCCGACGGCCGCGACCAGAAATCCGTTTATCGTGTGCAGCATGGTGTCCCATCCGGGAATGATGGTGTAGAACGAGTTGATCTCGCCCAGGATCTCGGCGGCATAGATGAAGCAGTAGATGATAGCTTCCATCATCGGCGGGATGTCGATGGCAAGCTGTTTTTCAATCAGCGTCGGCATCGCCAGCAGCACAAGCGACAGCACGCACACGAACATATTCTCATACCGCTGCATGAACGCACAGCGGATGAATGTCAGCACGACCAGCAGCGACAGTACGCCGCGAATGGTTAGTCTGCGGCGCACGCGGCGGCGCTGCTCCGTGACGCGCTGCTGTAATTGTTTTTTATCCATATTTGTTAACTCCTTGAAGTAATCGCGAAAAGAGTAAAAGAGAGAACAACGTGTTTCGTTGTTCTCTCCATAGTTTGTGTATTGCTTACAGAACGTAAACCTGCGTGGTCTCGTACACCTCGTAAACCTTCTTGAGAGAGGCCATCTCGGTGCCGGCCAGACGGGCACATGCACGGCCCATCGCAACGGCGTAGCGTGCCACCTCGTCAAACTTCATGCCCGCATGCATAGCGTTTGCAATCGCACCGACCATTGCATCACCGGTACCGACCGCACCTTCGTCGTAGATTTTCGGGTTGGTAGTAACGTACAGCGACTCCGGCTCGTCCTTTGCGGTCAGCAGAGCGCCCTCCTGACCCATGGAAACACAAACAGCCTTTGCGCCCATATCCAGCATCTTGCGTGCGGAATGTACAACGACCTCGGGATCGGCGGACGGCTTGTCGCCTACAGCCTCAGCCAGCTCGAAGATGTTCGGCTTTACAAAGTCCGGCTCGCACCTCAGTGCCTCCTGCAGCAGCTCGCCCTGTGCGTCGATGATCAGCTTGCAGCCGTGCTTCTTGATGGTCTTGCACAGCTTACGGTAGTTCTTCAGCGGGAACTCCGGCGGCGTAGAACCCGACAGAACGAAGATATTGCCCTCGTCCAGATAGTTCTCCATGCGGTCGAGCAAACGCAGGAAATCCGAATCATCCAGCTTGTTGCCCGGCTCATTTACCTCGGTATGGCCGCCCTGCGCATCAATGATCTGCGTATTGACACGGAGTTGTCCCGCAATATCAACAAAATCGTGGTGAATGTCCGCTGCTGTCAGCATGTCCTTCATAATGCGGCCGTTTGTGCCCGCACTGAAGCCAAGCGCAATACTGCTGCCGCCCAACGCCTTGATCGCGCGCGACACGTTGATGCCCTTGCCGCCCGGTTCCAGATGACTGGACACCGCGCGATTAAGCTTGCCCACCTGCAGCGGGTGCTCGATACGCTGCGTACGGTCCAGTGCAGCGTTAAGCGTTATCGTGATAATCATGGGACGCCCCTCCTGAAATATAATTTCCCTCATCGCGGCTTCGCATTTGTCCCGTGCGAATAACCGCGTTCTCATCTATATTACATTTTACAAAATCTTATGAATAAAGTAAATGGTTTTTCTTGATGTTAGCCACATTTAACCGGGTTGTTTTTATACCCAAACTTTATTTGAGCCAGCCGGAGTCACCGCACCACGGACACTCCCACTGTTTGCCCGTGACTTTTGCTTCCGCGCCGCACATCGGACAGCGCATTTTGCCGGTCTTTGGCTGCGGCCTCGGCTTTGGCGGCTCTTTCGGCGGTTCCTGCTGCCGACGGTACAGCCGCACAAAAAAGACTACGCCGAGCAGCAGCACCACGGCGATCGCCGCGAGCTGTTCTTTTGTCATGCTGTCCCTCTTCTCACTTGTGGTACTTGCCGCCCGCTGCGATATTGAGCGCGCGGTAAATCTGCTCGAGCACCATCACTCTTGCCAAATGATGCGGAAACGTCATCGATGACATGGACAGCCGCAGCGCCGCCTTCTTTTTCACCCGCTCGGACAGGCCGCACGAGCCGCCGATGAGTACGCAGATCTTGCTTGTCCCCGATACGGTCAGCTTGCCGAAATAGTCCGCCAGCTGCTCAGAGGACATCGGCTTGCCTTCCACGCACATCGCAATCACAGACGCGCCGGGCAGCAGCTTACTCTCGATGAGCGCGGCTTCCTTTTCGAGCGCCTGCGCGACCTCGCCCTCAGAGGGCGTCTGCGGCAAGCGCTGCTCGGGCAGCTCGATGATCTCTAATTTACAATATGCGCCGAGGCGCTTGGTATATTCCTTTACGGCGTCTGCCCAGAATTTTTCTCCGAGCTTTCCGACGCAGATCAGCCGGACAGAGAGCATAGCCTTTCCTCCCCAAATGATACCGGATGCTCCATGTGCTCCTTCGGCGCAACGAGCACCTCGCACGCGGGCAGTCCGCGCAGCGCCGACAGCGTTTGCTGCCGCGCCAGCTCCGGCATGTTGTTTTTCTCACTCAGATGCGCCAGCACAAGCGTTCGCGTGCCGCTTTTCACCAGATCCGCTGCAAACACGGCGCAGTCCGGATTGGACAGGTGCCCGCTCGGTCCGGCAACGCGCATCTTGAGTGAATACGGGTACGGACCGGCCTGCAGCATATACGGATCGTGGTTGCTCTCCAGCACGACCATTTCACAGCCGCGCAGAAGCTCGGCCGCATCGCGCGGCACAAAGCCAAGGTCGGTCGCAAAGCCGAACCGGCTGCCGCCGTGCTCGAATATGTAGCCCGTGCTCTCGGCTGCGTCATGCGGCGTCGGAAACGGCACAACGTCCACATCCCTGACCCAGAAGCGCTCGCCGCTGTCGAATACGTTCAGACGGTCGGCGTACTCCGGATTCTTTTCCTCGAAAGCCTCGGCTGTGCCGCGAGTGGCGAACACCGGCGCCTTCGCTTTTTTAAGAAACATCGGCAGTCCCTTCACATGATCAATGTGCTCATGCGTCAGCACCACCGCCGAAATATCCTCCAACGTGAGCGACAGTGCCTTCAGCGCAGTTGTAATCCTGCGCAGCGACACACCGAGATCGATCAGGATCGCGGTGCCGTCCGCCATATATAAGCCGCAGTTGCCGCTCGAACCACTGGCGATACTGTAATAATAATGCTCTGCCATAGTACTCCTTCAGCAGTTGTTTTCATCCGTTTGTGTGCTGCAGAAAGGCGGTTCGCGTTAGAATCATCGGTGTGACATTGCCGCGGTAAAACGCGAACGGTTCCCCGGCAATCTCTGCGCCGAATCCGGTAAGAATGTGCACCGTTGCGTCTCTCGCTTCGAGGGAAATGTTATCCACATCCTGTGCAAAAACATCTTCCAGCACACATTTCAGCAGAAAGGTTCCCTTGTGCTGTCCGCGCAGTCTGCGCGCGACCGTGATACGGCCCATGTGCCACTGCCCGCCCTCGCGGTAGATGGCCGCTGTGCCGACGAGTTCGCCGTCCTGCTCCATGCACCACCACTGCGGCTGCTTATCCGCCGGAATGAAGTTCAGCTCCTTCGGAATATCCTGCTCGTCCGCGAAAATCTGCGCAGCAAAAGCGAGAACCGCATCCATGTCCGCATCAGACGCACGCCGAACCATGCATTCTGCTTGCATTCTGCTCATCTGCCTTATATTCTGCAAAAAAGGCGAAAGGATGCTCCCTCCGCCTTTTTTCCTCATTACAATTAGAAATTACTTGTTCTCGGCGCTTTCCGGAATCTCGGAGCGATACATATCCGCACCCAGAGCAACAAACTTCTCTACAAGCGTCTCATAGCCGCGCTCGATGTTCTGCACCTGCTCGACCTCGGTAACACCCTTGGCTGCCAGACCGGCGATAACCATCGCCGCGCCTGCGCGCAGGTCGTGTGCACGAACCGGAGCACCATTCAGCTCCCTGACACCCTCAACAACCGCGATCGCGCCATCCACATGAATGTTCGCACCCATGCGGGTCAGCTCCTCGGTATAGCGGTAGCGGCTGCCCCAGATCCCCTCGGTGATGATGCTGGTGCCCTCTGCCAGACACAGCGCCGTCGTCATCTGCGGCTGCATGTCGGTCGGGAAGCCCGGGTACGGCAGGGTCTTGATGTTGGTCTTGGTCAGCTTGCCCTCGCGGCGAACGAGCACCGCATCGTCAAACTCGGTGACCTCAACGCTCATCTCACGCAGCTTTGCGGTGATGCACTCCAGATGACGCGGAATAACATTCTTCACCAGAACCGAACCGCCGCAGGCTGCAACGGCTGCCATGAAGGTGCCCGCCTCAATCTGATCCGGAATGATGGAGTAACTGCCGCCGTGCAGGCTCTCTACACCGCGGATCTTGATCACATCGGTGCCGGCGCCCTTAACATCCGCACCCATTGCATTTAGGAAGTTCGCCAGATCGACAATGTGCGGCTCCTTCGCGCAGTTCTCCATAATCGTCTGACCCTTGGCCAGAACAGCTGCGAGCATGATGTTCATGGTCGCGCCGACCGTAACAACGTCAAAATAAATATGTGCGCCGTGCAGACCGTCCTCGGGTGCCTCGACCCGGATGTAACCGCCCTTGGGCAGCGTTACCTTTGCGCCCAGAGCTTCAAAGCCCTTGATGTGCTGGTCGATCGGACGGACGCCGCCGAAGTTGCAGCCGCCGGGCATTGCTACCTCAGCAAAGCCGTACTTGCCGAGCAGCACGCCGAGCAGATAGTAGGATGCGCGCAGCTTGCGCTCCAGCTCGTGCGGCTTGAGGCTCGGGTTCTGCGCATTCTGGATTTCCACCGTAGTGGCGTTGATCTGGCGGATCTGCGCACCCAACTCGCGCATGATCTCCATCTGCAGCGTTACATCAATGATCTTGGGCACGTTTTCAAGACGAACCGGGCCATCTGCCAGCAGAGCCGCCGGAACGATTGCGACCGCTGCATTCTTTGCGCCGGAGATGGTCACCTCACCATTCAGCGTCTTGCCGCCGTTGATTACATACTTTGTCAATCTACCTACTCCTCACTAAGCCTTGGCGCGGAAATCTCCGCGTTTTTCTCCGAATACTGTATCTTATGTCAGCGAATGACTGTCCGTGCCGACCCTCTTTGCAGGCAGCTCCGACAGCGGCTAAACCCATTCGCGTAAAATCTCACTAATACATTTTACCACAATTTCAGATAAAGAAAAGCAGTTTTTCAGTTTTCTTCACCGATGATCGTCTTTTTGTCACAATCCACCAAATATTCGCCTGTTTCGGTGTCAATCTTCCAAGTAGGTGTAAGACGAATACGGCGGCTGCTGTCGGTTTGCATACGATAACCGGCCGTCATCGACTCGATCGTACCGGTTTCGCCGCTTTCTGCGGCAAACTGCAGCAGAGCATCTGCTGCGCTGCAGGTAATGCTGATGCCGTTCGCGGTGGTATACGGCGTGCCGAAGCTCCACAGTCCGACGAGCGACACCGAGCCGTCTCCGGCAGAAAAGTCCAGTGTCAGCCGCCGGTTGTGCACCGGCAGTCCGGCGACCGAGCCGGTCAGCGTAACTGCCATGTCCTCCGCCGTCCAGTGGGCCTGCTCGGCCTGAAAGCCCCACCGGCTGCACAGCCGGCGCGCCTGCTCGAGCGCTTCCGATGCGGAAGTCGGCGCAGATTCAGTCAGCGTATAGTCCGCCTGCACATTGCCGTCCGCCTGCCACTCGAGCGTGCCCTTGTCACTCTCAAAGCACACCGTGCCGTCCTCCTGCTCGGTGCGTTCAGCGTGTTCGCCCAGCATGGCGGCTGCGATTTTTTCCTCATCTGCACGGCTGCGGTCGAGCGACAGCTCGGGCAGCGTGATGTCCTCCGGAAACGAGAACGCCGTATCCAGCTGCATCCCTCTGGCGCTCACCAGCGTGCACAGATTGGCCTCAAGCTCACTCGTTCTCCGGTGGCTTTGCCAGCCGCGTACCGCCAGATTGCCCAGCAGAAACAGGTTGATTGTAAGCAGTATTGCGATCAGTATATTTTTGACTTTATCCCATTGCAAGCGCTCTCATCTCCCTTCTGCGGTCACTCTGCCGCATTTTTCAGATAGAACCGGCTCGGTACATACTGTCCGTCCTGTGCCCGGTAGGCTGCCATCAGACCGCGTTCCGCGCCGGAGGCTCCGGCTGCCGCCTGTTTTGCAGGCATGACCGTGCGTTTGCCGCCGGTCGGCTGAAATTTCTGCAGCCGAATCGTTGCCGTGCGCAGCGCACTGCCATCGAATACGAAAGTTGCAAAGTCCGCGTCACCGAGCACCGGCACGCCGCTGTACATCTGCAGAAAAATCAGTGTGGTTTGCTCGCCGCTGCGCTCCACCGCGTACAGCGACGCATGCGTATCCGTATCGCCCGCTCGCTGCGCCGCATCGAGAATCAGCCGGGCGCAGTCCAGCTGTGCATCCAGCGCCGCCGCATCCGTGATATCGCTTTCGTCATAAGCGCTCACCGTTGCCGAGCCGTCCGTGGACGCGTACTGCACCAGACCGGACGCATTCAGCCGCAGCGTGCTCGTATCATCGAGGAACACGCGGACAGTTCCGTCCTGCTCGTTGTAAAAATCCGTGTAGGCCGTGTAGCCGAATGCACCAAGCAAATCCTCCAGTCCGGTGCCGCTCTGTCCGGCAAACAGATTGATCTGCGCCGGCTTCAGCACCGGAAGCGACAGCGCCTCGCTGTCAAACAGCAGCGTTTCCGGATAGACCGCATACGCATCTCCCGCAAAGCTGCACGACAGACCGCGGAAGTTCTTCTGTGCCTCCCCGAGCGCATTCTGCGAGACCGCTGCATCTGCAGCATACAGTCCGCCATCTGCCATGCGGACAAACAGCCGCTGCACACCGGCGGCATACACCAGTGTTTCGACCTGCAGGCGGTCGTTATCCTTCCACGAGCCGCCCAGCCAGCCCGCAATAGACTGCATCGGGATCGCACCGTGGTAGCGCAGCAGCGCACAGCTGCCCGACCGCAGAGCCGTGCACAGTTCACTCTCATCAGCCGGCCGCAGCCCCTCACCTGTGAGCGCCTGCGACCACAGCGAACGCGTTGCCGTGATGCCGGCGTCAATATCGGTCAGATTGTACTGCACGCCGTACAGCTTGCCGTCAACGGTCAGCGCCATCTGTGCCGGATCCGCCGCCGAAACACCGGAGGACCGTATCTCATAGCCCACCGCACCGCCTACAAAGCGGTCGTGCAGACGGCGGAGTGCGCTGTCTGCGGGCATTTGCGCAATGTTCAGACCCATCAGCCAGTTTACCGCGCACAGCACGCCCATCAGTCCGCACAGCACCAAAAGCGAGATATTCTTTGCGGTGTTCTTCGCTGAGCGTTTCGCACCTCTCATACCTTACCCTCCCTGCCGTGCGGCTTGAGGTCGGTCGGAAGCGTGATCGTCACGGTCGTGCCCTTGCCGTATTCACTGGTCAGAGCGATCTTGCCCTCGTGCTGCTCAACGATCTCCTTGGCGATCGCCAGACCCAGTCCGGTGCCGCCTGCGGCACGCGAGCGTGCCTTGTCCACGCGGTAGAATCGCTCAAACAGGCGCGGCACATCGTCCGCCGGAATGCCGACACCGTTGTCCTCAACTGTGATGCGCACATGATTTACGCCTGCGCGCTGTGCCGTCAGACGGATCCTGCCGCCCGAAGGCGTGTACTTGACCGCGTTGGACAGAATATTTACCACAACCTGCTCGATGCGTTCTCTGTCGCCGACCATCGGCGGCAGGTTCGGCTCGGTCTCAACGAGGATCATGTGACCGCTGTCCTCGGCGGTCAGCTTCATGGCATTCGTCACCTTTTTCAGCAGATCGGACACCGAGAACCGCGTCATACGCAGCTCCATCCGTCCGTAATCCAGCTTGGAAAGCGTCAGCAGATCGGTGACAATGCGCGCCATGCGCTCGCTCTCGCTCGAAATAACGCCCAGGAACTGCTTTTCCGTGTCAAGCGGCAGCTCTCCGGCGGCATCGAGCAGCGTTTCAGTGTACGAGCGGATATTCGTCAGCGGCGTGCGCAGCTCGTGCGACACGTTTGCCACAAACTCGCGGCGTGCGTCATCCAGACGGCGCTGCTCGGTGACATCGTGAATGACCGCGATGACGCCGCCCTCGCCGTCCAGTGCGCCGTAAGGCGCCAGCGTGACGGACAGCACGCGCCCAAATCGCGTAATCTCGTTCGTAAGGAAGCTGCGCGAGACGGTTTCGTCCGTATCCGGCATGTCCAGATCGGCGAACATCTCATCAAAGCTCAGCTTCTGCTCTACACGCACGCCCAGCAGATTTTCGGTTGCCGGATTCATGTGGATGAGCGTGCCGTCGGTCGTGAAGGCGGCTACGCCGTCGGTCATGTGCAGGAACAGCGTGTTCAGCTTGTCGCGCTCGCCCTGCACCTCGCCGACCGTGTTTTTCAAACGGTGCGCCATGTAATTGAACGAACGGGTCAGCTCGCCGATCTCATCCGACGACTGCACGCCGAGGTCCTGATCGAAGTTGCCTTCCGCGATCGACCGCGCCCCCTCGGTGATGCGCTCGATCGGCGTGGTGATGGTCTTGCTGAGCAGGAAGGACAGCAGGATAGCCGCCAGCAGGCCGAACATCATCGCCTGCATGACAATCTGGAAGAACCGCCACGACAAATCGGAAATCTCCCGCTTGTTGTCCGCGATATACACGATGTAGTCCACCGCACCGTCGCCGTTCTTGTCGAGCGGCACCGCAATGTCCATAATGCTGTCGGACACCGCCGAGCGCGTTCCGGTCTCTCCTGCCATTGCGGCAATGACGTTGCTCGTGCGGGTGACGGATACGTTCGGGTTGGAGCCGTCAAGGAAGCCGCCCTCACTGTCGAGAATAGCATAGTTGCGGTAATCGTCAATGCCGAGTCGGCTCTTGTGTGCATCTATGATGGTTTTCAGACCATCCGTGCCGGGTTCGGCAGCCGCCTCCTGCATGGAGCGGATGGTGTCGGTCGTGAACACCGCCTGCATCTGCTCATAAAAGCTGTTCAGATAGAAGGTGTTGATACTGTTGATCAGAAACGTGCCGACCACCGCCATAACGGATACGATCAGCAGCACCAGAATCAGCACCAGTTTTCTGTGTAGTGAACGGAACATAGCTTACTCCCCGTCAGCAAAGTAATATCCCATGCCTCTTTTTGTGATGATGTATCTGGGACTTGCCGGTTCATCCTCGATCTTCTCGCGCAGACGGCGGATCGCCACGTCCACCGCACGCAAGTCGCCGTAGTAGTCATAGCCCCAGACCTGCTCCATCAGCTCCTCACGGGAGAAAACCCGTCCCGGAGCAGCGGACAGGAAGCACAGAATATCAAATTCCCGCGCGGAAAGCTCGAGCGGATGGCCGTTTTTGTACACCATGCCGTTGTCCTTGGATACACGCAGACCGCCGCCGGACGGCGCTTCTGCCTTTTCCCTGTCCTCTCCTGCGTAGGTACGGCGCATGTTCGCCTTGACGCGCGCCATCAGCTCACGCATAGAGAACGGCTTGGTGATATAGTCGTCTGCACCCAGCTCGAGACCCATGACCTTGTCGGTCTCTTCCTCACGGGCGGTCAGCATGATGATCGGCGTGTCCTTTTCCGCGCGCACCCGCCTGCAGACCTCGAAGCCGTCCATCTCGGGCAGCATCACGTCCAGCAGAATCAGGTCAGGCGCTTCCTCAAGCGCGCAGCGCAGACCTTCCGCGCCGTCATACGCCGCGAGTGTGTCGTAGCCCTCACGCTGTAAATTGAATACCAGAATGTCTGAAATGGCCTTTTCGTCCTCAACCACAAGGATTTTTTTCTTATCCAAACCCTTTCCTCCTCTGCACTCTCCAATCTCCACTCTTATCTTAGTAAAGATTCTTCAGCTTTGCTCTATACATAGCCGCCACCGTTTTTGCATCGCGGATCTCATCCCGCTCGATCATTTTTTCTACCTCTGCGATCGGCAGGCGCACGACCTCGACAAATTCGTCCTCATCCGGCTGCATTTCTCCTTCGGTCAGGTCAAGCGCGGCAAACAGGTAGGTCACCTCGGTCAGAAAGCCGGGCGACGGATAAATCGCGCCGAGCGGCACGATGCGTCCGGCGGTACAGCCGGTCTCCTCCTTCAGCTCGCGGATGCCGCATTCCTCAGCGTCCTCCGGACCGTGATCCATCTTGCCGGCGGGCATTTCGAGCAGCTCGGTATCGAACGCATAGCGGAACTGCCGCACAAGAATAACGTTGCCGTCCTTGTCGATCGGCAGCACGCCGACACCGCCAACATGCTCACAAACCTCGCGCGGCGCGGTTTTGCCGTTCGGCAGCGATACCTCGTCCACACGAGCGGTCATGATCCTGCCTCTGAACTTATATTCGCTGGAAAGCTGTTTTTCTGTCATATCCATAGAAAAAAATCCTCCTTAATCGGCTGCATTTACACAGCGCAGGATATAGGCGGTCTCCGGCGGGACGGATACGATCAGACCGTCCGGGTCGGCGTACGCGAAGCCCTCGCCGCTGAGCAGGTCGAGCGCATACAGCGCATCAATTTTTGTTTCCGCATACTGGTGTCCGCGGTTGACCACGATCACCAGACGCGAGTCTCCGCTCGTGCGCTCGTATCGCAGCAGTGCACCGGCTGTCGTATCGCTGAACTGCAGGTCGCCGTCCGCGAGCGTCTGCTCCTCGGCACGGATTTCGCACAGCTTGCGGTAGAACGCTAGCAGCTCCTGGTTTTCGTGTCCCCACGGGTAGGTCCGGCGGTTGAACGGGTCCTCGAAGCCCTGCTGACCGGCCTCATCACCGTAGTAAATGGTCGGCGAACCCGGCATGGTGAACTGGATGACCGCCGCCATCCGCAGACGGCGCAAGGCGATTTCCAGACGGTCCGGCGGCAGCTGATAGTGTGCGCGGCCGTTTCTGTCCATCTTCCACTCGTTCTCGGTTACGCCGAGAAGGGTGAGCGCACGCGCGGTGTCATGCGTACCTACAACGTTCATCAGGTTGTAGAACACGTCCCGCGGGTAGTTTTCGCGGATGCACTCCATGCTCTCCGCGAAATGCTCGGCAGTGCCGCCGTTCAAAAAGCCGAAGATGGCGTCTCGCAGCGGGTAGTTCATGACGGAATCCAGTTCGCCGCCCTGGAAATAACGCCGACGCTCGGAGTACGCAATTTTGTTGGACGCATCCTCCCACACCTCACCGATGATGAGCGCATCGGATTTCTCCCTGCGGGCGGCAGCGTTCAGCTTCTGGATGAAGCTGTCCGGCAGCTCGTCGGCAACATCCAGCCGCCAGCCGGACGCGCCCAGCCGCAGCCAGCGGCGGACCACGCTGTCCTCGTCCTCGATGATGTAATCCTGATAGCTGCCGTCGGTCTCATTGACCTGCGGGAGCGTGTAGATGCCCCACCACGAGCCGTACTCGTTCGGCCAGTTGTGGAAGTCAAACCAGCTGAAATACGGCGATTCCTTGGACTGGAACGCGCCTACGCTGTCATAATGGCCGCGTGCGTTGAAGTAACGGCTGTCGTAGCCGGTGTGATTGAACACGCCGTCCAGTACAACGCGCATGCCGCGTCTGGTGGCTTCGCTGCACAGCGCACGGAAGTCCTCCTCACAGCCGAGCAGCGGGTCGATGCGCTTGTAATCGCCGGTATCGTAGCGGTGATTGGAATACGCCTGAAAGATCGGATTGAAATAAATGGTGGTAACGTGCAGGCTCTCCAGATAATCCAGCTTGGCGTATACGCCGCGCAGCGTACCGCCGAAAAAGTCGTTATTGAGAATTTCGCCGTGCTCATCCGGCAGGTATACCGGAATATCGTCCCAGTTCTGATGCAGCACACGCGGGATCACGCCTTCGCCCTCCGGCTGCTCGGGCGCCTTGTCGCGGCAAAAGCGGTCCGGAAAAATATTGTAGGTGATGCCCTCACCGAACCAGCGCGGCGTATGGTACTCGCCGTCGTATACGGTCAGCTGGTACTTATCGCCGACCGACTCGAGCAACTCCGCCTGACCGCCGTAGCCGCGTGCACAGTAGTGCAGACCATCCGCCAGCTCCACCGAGAAATAATACCAGTACAGACCGGGGTGCGGCGGCGTATAGGTTACCGTATACCGATCGTGCGAGCCTTGATAGCCGCACCAGTGCAGCGGATAGGATTCGGCCTGACAGCCGTCTTCCTCAATCCAAAGGGTAACATGCAGCGCGCCCTGTGCCCGCTGCGGATAAACAGAAAACTCGACCGCCTGCCCTGCCGGTACCGCGCCATACGGCTTCTTGCATGCAGTGCTGCGGGAGTGAAACATACTATCAGAAATGCGATTCACGCAAGCTCCTCCAAACATATATCCTCTTGCCAAATCATACCTTACCATTATATCAGAAATATTGGCGGTAGTATTTTTAGTATAGCACAAAACCGCAGAACGGTAAACAAAAGCTGTCGCACGAAAGAAAAGAAAACCGGCTCAATACAAACTTTTTAGGTGCAAAGCAAAGAGCTGGCTCCGATGGAGTCAGCTCTTTTGATCCGGTTTTGATTTTAGCCGAGCAGGTTCAGAATTTCTTCCTTCGGCATAGCGCCGACAGCCTTATTGGCAACCTCGCCGTTCTTCATCACGATCAGGGTCGGGATGGAGACAATGCGGAACTGCATGGACAGCTCACCCTGCTCGTCTACATTGATCTTACCGACCTTGATATCGTCACGCTCGTTTGCGATCTCGTCCACGATCGGCGAAACCATGCGGCAGGGACCGCACCACGTTGCCCAGAAGTCCAGCAGGACCGGCTTGTCCGACTTCAGCACTTCGTTCTCAAAATTTTCCTTCGTAATGGTTACTACTGCCATATTGAACACTCCTTAGCCTTTCAGTGATAATTCATAGTAAAATGCATACTGCTGCATGACACCCGCAAAGCCTTTATAGCGTTTCAGCGGAAACCCTTTCGGATAGTGTGTGTCCAGCATTTGACGGATATGCGTATCGACCGGAAACGCGTCGATGTGATGCAGCGCAAACAGACAGATACACTCCGCAACCTTGATGCCGACACCGGTCAGACGCAACAGCTCGGCTTTGGCGCGGGCGTAATCCATGTGCCGGATAGCTTCCAGATCGACCTCACCGGACGCGACCTGCCGTGCTGCAGCGCAAATGTATTTGGCGCGGTAGCCGAGCCGCACCGGTGCAAGGTCCTCGGGCGTGCACACCGCCAGACGCTCTGCCGTGGGAATGCTATTGTATACCTGTTCACTCTTATTATAACAGATTTCCCCGAAAAGGGAACACAAATTTTCGACACACTTGGTAATCCGCGCGATATTGTTCTGCTGCGAGATGATAAAGCATAGAATAGTTTCCCACAGATCCTGCCGCAGAATACGCAGTCCGCCGCCGTATGCAACGGCGTTCTGCAGATAGGTATCGCGTTTGGCAACCGCGGCTTTGCAGCGGCCGTAGTCCGCATCCAGATCGAAATACGGCCGCCAGATGGCGTTAAACTCGTCTTCATCGCAGTCGAACCGTACGGTCCGGCCATTCTGCTGAATATTCAGCAGGTGTGCTCCCGCAATTAAGTTGTACGACTTATCCCCAACCCTGTGGAAGCGGAAGCACTGACCGGAGTTTGCGATTTGGTCGATGTCGAAATCGTTCAGTACGCGCTCGATCATTGGTGCATAGCCTCATGCTCGCGCACCAGCTCGGCAAACAGGTCACTCAGCGTCCAACCGATATTGTGCTCGGTGACCATGGCTTTGTACGGCACGGAAACACCGTATGCCTTCATTTCACGGAGCAGAATGTCCAGTCTCTTTTCGGTAAAGCCGTCCAGCACCATCATCGGTGCGGAAGGCGCATCTGCAGTCCCATCAGTCGGCTCAAAGCCCCTGCGGTTCAGCAGAAAGCCGACCGTCTGACCGGCAGAGACTGCTTCGACGTTCTTAATCCGCACGCCCATGCGAACGAGCACGGTCTTAAGTGCCGCAGTCTGTTCGCTCGGCTGCGGCTCGAAATATAACACTTTTTCACGGGATGCCGCCATAGTGGAACCCTCCTGTTTTATTCTCATAGGATTGTATACTAATATTATATCATTTCTGTCAAGTCCCCTATTGACAGACAGTGTGTTCGGTGCTATGCTCATAGTTAGCAACAACCAACCAATTAAAAAGAGAGGTGCGTATGATACAGCAGACATTGCTTTGGGCGGCCGCAGGCACAGGCTTCACCTTCCTGATGACCACGATCGGCGCCGCCATGGTATTCTTTATGAAACGGCAGTCCAGCGCTCTGATGCAGCAGATTTTCCTCGGATTCGCGTCCGGTGTGATGATCGCCGCGTCCATCTGGAGTCTGCTCATTCCCGCGATTGACGAGGCCGCGCAGAACGGCCAGCCGGGCTGGATACCCGCTGCAGGCGGCTTTATCCTTGGTTTGGTGCTTATGCTTACGCTGGACGGCTTAATGCCGCACCTGCACAGCGGCGCAGAGCAGGCCGAAGGTCTGCCATCCTCCTTTCGGCGAACCACGCTGCTTGTTCTTGCAGTGACGCTGCACAACATTCCGGAAGGCATGGCTGTCGGTCTGTCATTCGCTCGCGCTGCGCAGCACACCGGCAACGCAGGATTGTTTGCAGCGGCAGGCGCGCTTGCCATTGGCATCGGCATTCAAAATTTCCCGGAGGGAGCCGCAGTCGCGCTTCCGCTCCATCAGGAGGGGCTGAGCCGTACGCGCTCGTTCGTTTACGGTTCGCTGTCCGGCATCGTTGAGCCGATTTTCGGCGTGCTTGTCGTGCTGTGCGCGTCCGCGCTGACACCGTTCATGCCGTGGCTGCTGTCCGCTGCGGCAGGCGCGATGCTGTACGTTGTGGTCGAGGAGCTGATTCCTGAGGCACATCTCGGTGAGCATTCACATCCGGGCACGCTTGGTGTGATGGCGGGTTTTCTGGTGATGATGGTGCTGGATACAGCTTTGGGATAATTGAAAATGAAGAATTGAGAATGGAAAATGAAGTTTTCTTTCTCCTTCCCCCAAAACGAAAAGCGTCCCAATGGGACGCTTTTCGTTTTTCAGATAATCCGTGTTTTAACTTTGCCTAATACAGATTATCCTCAATATCTATTATGAATCTGTTTGCAGTAATCAAAATAGACTTGCCGCAATTCCTTCAGATTTTTCTTGCGAATGAGCACCACATCGTCGTTTGTAAGGATAAAGTCCTTATCCACAGCTTTGACGTAGTTCATATTCACAAGGAAGCTCTGGTGGCACCGCAGAAAACACGGAGCCGTCAGTTCCTGCTCAATCTCGCTGAGTTTTTTATATAGTGTGTATGTCTTTTCGCCCGCCTGATGCAGAATGCACTGTGAGTTATGGCTTTCCACATACATAATCTCTTCGCGCGGAATGTGTAGCACCTGCAAACGATTCTTGATCGCGTATGTATTCTCGACGATATCGGACAATACACGGTGCATGGTTCGCTCGAACGTCTTCGGGGTATATGGCTTGAGCAGATAACCGGATGCACCGACTTCAAAGCTGTCCGGTGCAAAATCCAGCGCAGCAGTACAAAATACGATCGTGCCCTTGTAGCCAATCTCACGCAGACGGCGTGCTACGTCAATGCCGAGCGGCGGGTCCATCAGAATATCCAGCAGAATAATATCAAACCATCCGCCATCCCCAAGCTCATAATAAAGCGGTTCACCGCTGTCGTACATTTTGTAGGAATAGTCAATCGCATGTGAATTGCAGTAATGACTGAGAAAATCCGCAAGGATATCTCGTTCTAACGCCGAATCATCACAAATTGCGACCCGCAGCATGGTTATTGACAGTCCTTTCTCGTCAGTTTTTGTCGAATTTCTTAGCGGTTTCTTAACACATTCTGCCGATTTCACAAGATTCTGTTCCAATTTCACAGAATAGCAAAAACCGCGTGATTCTTCTGATAAAATA
This sequence comes from Butyricicoccus sp., assembly GCF_977037065.1. Lineage (NCBI taxonomy): Bacteria > Bacillati > Bacillota > Clostridia > Eubacteriales > Butyricicoccaceae > Butyricicoccus > Butyricicoccus sp. The sequence goes on from NZ_CDRQNY010000019.1 coordinate 46,441, forward strand.
AACATGTTCCCAAATGAAGTGGGAACATCAGCAAATATCGACGGAGGAAGCATCATGTTTGTCTACAAAGTAATCAGAAAAAATCACTATTCGCCTGAGACCGGAGCTTACATATCTTTCGGTATCAGTGCTCACGATCCGCAGCACGGACAAACCTGCTTCGTCCCCGATGTGTTCATCGGTGAGCCGGAAGCTCGCGCCTTTACCGAACGCCTAAATACGCTTCAGGTGTCGCCCATCCATTTGATTGATGTGATTGAGGACACATTAGGCGTTTAACACGCAGATTACATAAAAATGCCCAGTTCAGAGGCCAGAGAGCGAATTGCCTGCACAATGCCGATGTATTCGGCCGTGACTTCGTATCGCAGTTCCGTGATTTCCTCATCCCGATTGCCGCGCAGCGCTTGCAACAGTGCTGCGCTCTTCTTTTCCAGCCGTATAAAGCCAAAGCTGCGTGCCTGTCCGGTCAGCGTGTGTACCGCTTTGATTGCCGCATCGCGATCGTGCCGACCCAAGGCATCGTTCAATTCCGCGCAGCAGGGCTCGTCCAAAAATCGGATCAGGAATTTCTGCAGCATATTCTCGTTGTAAAAGCGACGGCAGGCTGCTTCAAAATCTCCATCTATCGCTCGATAAAATTTATACAGAGACATATCGACATCTCCCTACAGATATTCTATCATTTCAAAAATCGACTAGCAAGAGGTGAAAATAGTTTTCTATCGTCATTTCTCGACAAAGATCGCGTTTTGCAGTAAAAGAAAAACGCCTGATCAAATGATCAGGCGTTTTTATGGAGCTGCTAACCAGATTTGAACTGGTGACCTCATCCTTACCAAGGATGCACTCTACCGACTGAGCTATAGCAGCGAAAGAAAAAACGGCACGATTACGGTACCGTTTTTTGGCGACCCGGATGGGACTTGAACCCACGGCCTCTAGCGTGACAGGCTAGCGCTCTAACCAACTGAGCTACCGGGCCATATTAACTTAATTTGGTGGGCCTTCGGGGACTTGAACCCGGGACCGACCGGTTATGAGCCGGTTGCTCTAACCAACTGAGCTAAAGGCCCATATAGGGAATCGACTTTACCCTGCCGTCACGATAAAGTGACGGCAAAGCATTGTCTGAATGGCTCCTCAAGTTGGACTCGAACCAACGACCCTGCGGTTAACAGCCGCATGCTCTACCAACTGAGCTATTGAGGAATATCGAGCGGATCTGCGATCCGCAGGTGTAGGCGTTGAGTTATCTTCCCGGGCCGTCGCCAGCCAAGTATTGTCACCGTAAACGAGCTTAACTACTGTGTTCGGAATGGGAACAGGTGTACCCTCGTCACCATTAACACCTACTATTTCGTTG
>NZ_CDRQNY010000020.1:0-45245 GCF_977037065.1 Butyricicoccus sp.
CCCGAAGGATTTTCCAAATCGACTCCGTTCGACTTGCATGTGTTAGGCACGCCGCCAGCGTTCATCCTGAGCCAGGATCAAACTCTCTAAAAATTGTATTAAAAGAACCGAAGTTCATTTAACCGACTTTAGAGTCTGACGTGTCACTTTATTTTAACTGGAGTTGTGACTTCCAGCGATTTACCAAGAGTAAAAAACTCTCGAAATTTCAGGTTCGCACTACAACCTTGTTCATATCGAACAAAAGTTTAAGCACATCGTTGTTTAATTTACAAGGTACAATCTGCTGTTTTGCGCTTGTTTCTGAACTTTTTCAGCTCATCAACTATTGCTGACAGCTTATTTAGTATACCGCAGTATGCGCCTAATGTCAACACTTTTCTTCAACTTTTTCAAAAAAAATTTACAGGAAATTTGTACACTCTATATATACCTATATTATATATTCCTCCTGTCCAAATGTCCTGAAAATAAAACACCACCTGCCGCTGTACACCGACAATCGCGGAAATAATGCAGCACACCATCTTTCCGAGGATATTTCAATATTCGGTTGTAATCTTTATCACATATTACTAACTTTTATACCATATTTTTAATATTTCCGCGGAAATTGTGCGCTACTTTGTGTCTTTTCCGCTGTATGCAATATATATCGCACATACAAAAAATTTTTCTTTTATTAAAAACCACGTTTGGAGTTAGCTTATTCTAACTCATTGCAGGATTTTGTGTACTTTTGTGTTGTTTATGTGATACGGCCGTTCTTTTATGTAAATATCAGGATTTGACAACATAAAATCTTTATGGTATCTTATTACCCACTTATCAGTTAGCATTTGATAACTCACTGTGATCACGCTCCTTTCCTATGGAAAGGAAAATTTTTACTGGTATGGTTAGCCCAGTCTAACAGCAAGGAGGAAAATATACTTGAACAAAAAACGTACCCTTGCGATGCTTTTGGCCGGAGCTATGCTCCTGCCAGCGAATGCATTCGCTGCCTCGCCTGAAGATTTTACCGATTTCCCAACCGACTGGTCCGCAGCCGGACTGCGCAGCGCTGTACAGAACGGCCTGCTGAACGGCTCAAACGGCCAGATTAACAGCTCCGGCCTGCTGATCCGTGCCCAGATGGCTGCTATCGTCAACCGTGCCTTTGCCGCTCGCAAAACAGCTGACCTGTCGGTTTACAGCGATGCAAACACTTCCGCATGGTATTATAATGATCTCGAACTGGCCGTTGCCATGCGCACATTTCAGGGTGCAAACGGCAAACTGAATCCCGAAGCGCCGATCACCCGTGAAGAAGCTTTTGTTGTCCTCGCGCGTGCATTTGCACTTGAAAGCGGCGATACGTCCGTTCTGAACAATTACACCGATGGTGCTTCGGTCTCTGCATGGGCACAAAGCAGTGTAGCTGCATTGATCGAAAACGGCTATGTCAACGGTGCAAATGGTAAGCTGAACCCGAAAACCAGCATCACCCGTGCGGAATTTGCCAAGGTCATCAGTGAAATGGCCAGCACCTACGCCGATGCAGACGATTCTCTGTCTGCCACGGTGGACGGCAGCGTTATTGTGCGTGAAAACGGCGTTTCCCTGTCTGGCAAGACCATCAACGGCGACCTCATCATTGCAGACGGCGTCAGCAGAATCGACCTGACGGGTGTTACTGTTGCCGGCCGCATTGTACTGCGCGGCGGCGAAAGCGGTGTAACCTTTAAGGACACCAAGGCCGGAAAGGGCATTATCGCCAATACCGACATTGCGGTTTCCGGCTCAGTTGACAGCATCACCGTTGTTGCCGACGGTGCAAAGATCACCGGCTCGGGCAAGGTCGGCGCGGTGCAGGCGAACGCCGATAACGTCACCGTTTCTACCTCCGGCACCAAGGTTACTGCCGCAAACGGCGTTTCCGGCGTCAAGGCAGGCAATAAATCGGTTGCCGCAGGCAAAACCGAGACGGTCGGCGCGGCAGCTTCCGGCGGTGCGTCTTCGGGTGGTTCGTCCGGCGGCGGCTCCTCTTCCGGCGGCGGTTCGTCCTCTGGTGGTTCGGTTGCACAGCAGAGTCTGGTCGTACCCGAGCAGACCAAGCTCATCGACATGAACACCGTTCAGCTCGGCGCACTGGGTCAGTTCGTTGTTGTCCGCTTTGAGGACGGCAACACGCTGGATAACTGCACACTGACCGTTGACGGCACCGAAATCAACGCCGGCTGCTCCAAGGTTTCCACCGACGGCAGCATTGTCAAGTGGCAGTCCACCGTACTCGACCCGAGCACGCTGACCGTTACCAATAAGACCACCGGCAAGACCCAGACCGTCAGCCTCGGCGGCAAGAACACGGTAAAGCCGACCGTTTCCGGTGTACCAGTCGATTACTACTTCCTTGCAAACGGTCCGGTTTACGTCTGGGATTATCACCAGACCAACAAGGACGCCGCCGGTAAGGTACGCTATAATCCGACCCACACAACCATTGACCTGAAAACTGCCTCCAATTCGGTACGTTTCTACTCTCCGGACGCCGTTCTAAGCGAATCCGACGATAATCTCTATCAAGTTTCCGGCGAAGTACAGCTTATGTTCAACTATGCCAACGGCACCGACGCGGAAAAGGCGTTTGTGGACGGCATTACGAGCGTTGTACTCGTGCAGGACGATGAAAGTAACAGCGTGCTCAATAGCAATTTGAAGTGGAGCCTCAACAAGGCGCTGCCGCACGGTGTTGACGGCGCTACCGTTGCGTGCATCACTGTCCCACTCGGTCAGTCGAACTTCTTCTCGAACGGTCGCTACAAGCTGCGCGTGGTATCGAACGGCAATGCCGAGCTGTTCCCGATCCATGTGGTAAACGAGAAAACGCCGTCTCTGGTGCTGAGCGATACCGGCGCATACAGCGGCGTGAACACGCATTTTACGGTGAAGGATATGCTGTACGGCATCACCCAGCCGATTTACCGCGTAGAACTGCAGTATGTGGGCGATTCCGAGGTACAGGTTCTCAATAAGTTTGACGACTGGTATCTCATCGGCGATACCTTCGTGCTGTATAACGATACTACCAACCATCTGACGCACAGCGGAAAGTATACGCTGACCATCTACGCGAACGGCTTCAAGTCGTTCTCCCAGACCTTCTATGCCTACGGTGCAGATAAGCAGTCGGTTTCTCCGGCGGCGCGTGCCGCAGCGGCAGGCGTAGACGCGCTTTCCGCAGCGACCAGCGGCGGCGGCGGTGCCTCCTCGGATTCCGGTTCTGAAGGCGGCAGCAACACCATGAACGCAAATCTGGTATTCAGCGCCGACCTGCTGACCAACGCGAAGATCGTGGAAAAGCTGGGTCTGGACAACGCCAATGCAGCCGCTATCTCCGAGCGCTGGGACAATATGCTCCATGACGCGGTTTATTATGAAGGCGCAGATAAGGTTTACACCAGCGCAGGCTTCTTCGCTGCCGCAAATACCGCGCGCACCGAGGACAAGCTGCTCACCTTTGCGGAGTATGTCACCTCTGAGAACGCAGAAACCACACGCAACCGTCCGTATGCGGTAAAGAAGGTGCTGGAGGATAATCTGCTTGGCGAAACGACTTCGTTCAGCGAGGCGTCCTCGTCCGCAGCTCCTGACCTGACTCTGGTCAAGGAAGTGACCAAGGACGGTCAGACAAGCTACCAGTCCATCAGCGAAGTAAATGAGGGTAAGGACGCAGTTCTGCTCGTTTCCGGCAGCAAGGCAGCGGCATATCTGGAAAAACTGAAAGAGAATGCCGACAGCCAGCTTTACCTCAACACCACCTCGGCGCTGAGCAAGGACGTATACTCCATCGACACCGAGAAGAACACCATCACCATTCCGGCAAACCAGCTCAAGCTGGGCGATAACGCGCTGACGCTGCAGGTCGATACCTTCCAGAAGGTGCGCCTGACGCTGACCGTTGCAAAGCAGCTAGAGAAAAACCTTTCTCTGTCGGTTGCCGAGACTACCGAATCGGGCAAGCCGATCGTATTCACGGTAGATGGCTCGAACGGTGATTTCCTCAAGAATCTGGCATCTGTTAAGCTGGATGACAAAACGGACATCGGTACTTACGGATATTACGGTTACGGTTCCGAAACGGCTTATTATGTAATCGGCAAGGATAACAAAACCATCTCTCTGTATAACGTACCGTCCGGTGAGCATACGGTTGCTATTTCGGCAAAGTACTATGGTGAGCCGCTGACGGCAAAGTTTACGGTTAATGCAAAACCTGCGGAAGCTGCAAAATCCGCACCGACGGTTTCCAGTGCTGAAAAGAAAACGGATACCAGTTATATGGGAACGTATTCCTACTATCGTCTCAGCTTCACCGGTCTGAATGCATCTGACCTCACAACATATCTGGCTAAAGTAAATCAGGTCAAGGTGAACGATACTGTTTTGACCCGCGGCTATTCCAGCAGCAGCCTTGCGGACAACAACTTCCGTCCGGCTGCAACCGATACCACTTATAGTACGTCTGCATACGATGTTCTCGATCTGCCCGTTAGCCTGTTTGCCAATGCCGGTGACTATAAAATCAAACTCACCGCAGATGGCTATACTGATGTAGAGTATACGCTGACGGTTGGTGATTCGAGTAGTTCCGGCGGCTCTGCGGTAACAGCACCGACCGAACTGCCGACGATTGAAAAAACTCAAGATTCTTCTGGCAATCAATATTACCTTCTGACATTTTCCGACGCCGCAGAGTGGCTGAGACAGCTTGACACCATTACGGTTGATGGTTCGGAATATAAAGTTGGCGGAGACCGCTTATCTACAAAAACATATCGCATTGATGCCGACAACCAGACTATTGCAATGTGTTTTCCCAGCGAACTTTGGTCCACAACTTATAATGTAGTATTTGTTGGCACAAATACCACTTCTAATTTGACTCTGAAAATCACCATTCCGGGATTTACCGGAGAACCTTCGGTGTCTAAGTAAGAAAAAAGGAAACCCTCTCGGGTTTCCTTTTTTTCTTTACCGATATTCCGCCAGCAGACCTTGGCAGCCTTCCCACAGGTCGTTCCATGTGGCATCAAAATCGCCGGTATACCACGGGTCAGCGACCTCTTCGCCCTGTCGGTCGGTAAAATCCAGCAGCAAATGCAGCTTTCCATCCGGATCGCCGCCGCAAATGCGCTGCATGGTGTGCAGATTGGACCGGTCCATGCCAATCAGCAGATCAAATCGGTCATAATCCGCGCGTGTCATCTGCCGCGCCGCATGATGGCCGCACGGGATTCCCTGCTCAAGCAGCTTGCGCCGCGCCGGCGGATACACCGGATTGCCGATCTCCTCACGGCTGACAGCCGCCGATTCAATCTCCCAGTCACCCGCGACGCCTTCTCGCTTTACCAGTTCCTTCATGATATATTCTGCCATCGGACTGCGGCATATATTCCCATGGCAGATAAAAAGTATCCTCACCCAAACGCCTCCTGCTGTTTTCTCCATCATACCACACAGAGCCGCAATCGTCACGCAATTTCAAAACCCCGGTGCTCCACCATTCCGGTGAACGGCATGCGCGCCTCGTTTTTTTCCGTGTAAAACAGTACCCCGCCGAACGGAATTTTACTCGCTTTCCATCCGGCGGGGTATCTCAATTATGAGGAGTTGTTCTTCATATTGCGGAAGCTGTGGTCTTGCAATTCGCCAGCCGGTATCGAAGCCGTTACTCGACGGTGCTGTCCGCTCCTTCCGCGTTGTCTGCTGTGTTTATACCGTAGCAGATTTTCGATCAGCCGGAACGTCTTTTTCACGAAATGCAGTTTTAGGGGAATGAAATGTAGAAATCCCCTGCCCTAAAGCGAGAAATTGTCAGCCGTGTCGTTATGCAGATTCTTAATAAACAGGCATGAAAAAAGGTTTCCCGATAGGAAACCCTTTCATTTACAATTTTACGGCCGGTTAGAATGTAGGCAGATTCTTTTTCCATGCGCCGGACTTATAGAAGAACACCGACAGACCCGAGCCGAGGAACCAGCCGATCGGCCAGCTGAGCCAAATACCGTGCTCGTTGCCGACCACATAGAACAGTGCAATGGACAGCACCACGCGGATAATCAGGTCGGAGAACGTCGTTACCATGAACGGACGCATTGCGCCGGCGCCGCGCAGGACGCTGTCGCATACGAACTTGGTGCATACGACCAGATAAAACGGCACAACCGTGAACAGGTAGCCTCGTGCGACATCAATAACACCGGAGGCACTGCCTGCCGGAACAAACAGGCTGATGATCTTGTTCGCAAACGGCAGATAGATCGCCATAAACACCACGGACAGGCCGAGCGAATACACCGCACCCCATTTGAGACCCGGACCGATGCGGTCCATCTTGCGGGCGCCGATATTCTGCGCAACGTAGCTCGACAGACCCGAAGCGAACGACATACAGCAGGTCAGCGCAAACTGGTTGACACGGTTTGCCGCCGAGAATCCCGCGATGACGGTCGCACCGCACAGGTTGATGTAATACTGGATGACAACATTGCCGACCGATACGAAGCTCTGCTGTGCGATAGACGGCACGGCGTAGTTGGTCAGGCGGCGCAGCATTTCGGGCGCGAACAGCACGAAATGGTTGCCCGTATCAAACGAGCGCACACGGCGCAGCAGCAGCACAAACGCCAGAATACCGGACGCGCCCTGCGCGATAAATGTCGCCCATGCAACGCCTGCAACGCCCCAGTGCAGACCGGCAACAAATACCATATCCAGAATGACATTGCCGACCGAGGACAGCACAAGCAGGATCAGCGGCGTTCGGCTGTCGCCCATGGCATTGAAGATACCCGTACACACGTTATAGATAAACAGGAACAGCAGACCGAACACATACACGCGCAGATACAGTGAGCCGTCCGCAAAGATATTCTCCGGCGTGGACAGCGCATTCATAATGCCCGTCGTGCCGACAGCGCCGATCAGCGTCAGCAGCAGCGCTACCGCCGTGGTGGTGAGCAGTGCGGTCGAGATGGCGGTCTTCATGCGCAGATAGCGCTTTGCGCCGAACAGCTGCGAGACGAGCACGCCAGTACCGATGTTGATACCGGTTGCGACCGCAACGAACAGCTGTGTGATCGGATAGCTGGCGCCGACGGCGGCCAGCGCCAGCTCACCGGCTTCTACAGTTTCGGCAAAACGGCCTACGATGATGGAGTCAGCCATCTGGTACAGCTGCTGGAACGCGACGCTGAGCAGCAGCGGAATCGAGAACCAGAACAGCTTCTGCGACGGTTTTCCGACGGTAAGGTCAGTGGTCAAATGGGATACCTTCTTTCGGGAGTCTGCTTATCCAGTTTTGACCGGATAAAATGGGGTTTATTGCAATTTTATGCTCTCCCCGAAGGGAGAGCATAATTTTACGACTTTAATTGACGTTGTTACGCCTTTTTCTTCTGACGTGCGGTAATAACCGCAATAGTGAGCACCAGCAGTACCACACCTACGCCAAGCGCCAGAATGCCGTTTCCGGTCACACCGCCGACGAGGAAGCCGACAAAGCTCATCGCCGCGATCATCAGCGCGTACGGCATCTGCGTGGAAACGTGATCAATATGGTTGCACTGTGCACCCGCGGATGCGAGGATGGTCGTATCCGAAATCGGCGAGATGTGGTCGCCGCAGACCGCACCGGACAGGCAGGCTGCCACGGTCATGACCAGCATGGTGGACGGTGCATCGCCAAATACCGCAATAGCAATCGGGATCAGGATGCTGAACGTGCCCCAGGAGGTACCGGTCGCAAAGGCCAGACCGAGCGCGATGAGGAAGAATACCGCCGGCATGAACATACCGATGGTGGATTCCGCATTCACCACAGAAGATACGAAGCCGCCGATGTTGAGGTACTCGTCGCGGCACACACCGGACAGCGTCCACGCGAGCGTCAGGATGAGGATGGCCGGAACCATTGCCTTGAAGCCCTCGGTAAACGCCTCGCAGAACTGACCGAAGGACAGCACCTTGCGCGGAATGTACAGCACAAAGGTGAACAGCAGCGTAAAGAACGAGCCGAGCACCAGTGCGGTGGAAGAATCGCAGTTTGCGAACGCCTCAACAACGTTTGCGCCGTCCAGAATGCCGCCGGTGTACAGCATGCCTGCAATGCAGAGCACGATCAGTACGCTGATCGGCAGGATCAGGTCGTAAACCTTGCCCGAGCCGGCTACAACGTGGGTCTCCTCAATCAGAGAGAGATCGTCATCCTTGTGTGCAAGCTCGTACTTTTTCATCACACCAAAGTCGAAGTCCGCCGCCATCAGCCAGATGAGGAACGCGAGCGTCAGCAGCGCGTACAGATTCATCGGGATGGTCTTGAGGAACAGCGAGAAGCCGTCCATCGTGCTCGATTCCGGCAGAGACGAGCCGACTGCAGCCGCCCACGAGGAAATCGGAGCGATAATGCAGACCGGAGCGGCGGTAGCATCAATGATGTACGCCAGCTTTGCCCGGGAAATGCTGTACTTGTCCGTCACCGGACGCATGACCGTGCCGACGGTGAGGCAGTTGAAATAATCGTCCACGAAAATGAACATTCCGAGGAACGAGGTCGCAAACGACGCGCCGCGCCGGCTGCGAATGGTTTTGACCGCCCACTCACCGTATGCGCGTGACGCGCCCGATTTTGTGATCAGCGAAACCAGAATACCGAGCAATACAAGGAAGATACAAATATTGATATTATCTCCCAATTTACTGCCCATGATGGTAAAAGTCGTCTCGACAGCCTTCAGCGGATGGAAGCCCGTATAGAGCAGCGCACCCGAAAGAATACCAATCATCAGTGAGGAGTAAACCTCCTTCGTAATCAGCGCAAGCGCGATTGCAATGATCGGCGGCAGCAATGTCCAGACAGTTGCCGTAATGTCCATTCCTTATTTCCCCCTTATACGCAGACAAATCGTGTCCGCAATTCCATTCTATTTTATATGGATTTAACCGGATTTACAAGTGCTAATCCGGTTTTTTCCGTCCGAAAAGATATTTTTGTGCAACTTGCAATGGTTTAACGTCATAAATTGCGTTTATAGCGACACCATTCCGCAATCACCTGCCGCCGAAGCGCCAGCACACCCGCCAGATTAGGCAGTGCCATCAGGCCGTTGAACGTGTCGCTGAGCGCCCACACCGGCTCAAGCCGCATCATGCAGCCCGCTACCGCCGCCAGAAGAAAGGCCGCCTTGTAGACCGGAATCACCCGCTCCCCCATCAAATAGGCCGCTGCACGCTGTCCGTAATATGACCAGCCGAGCAGGGTCGAGAATGCAAACAGCGCGAGCGACACCGCAACGAAGCCCCCGCCGAACCGTCCGAATACGGTGGAGAACGCCTCTGCGGTAAGCTGTGCACCGGTTGTCAGCTGAGAAAGCAAAGGCGTGCCGGACGCGAGCGCGTAGCGGCTTACGTCGTATACCCCGCTCGTGAGAATGACGAACGCGGTGACGCTGCACATCACAATCGTGTCGAAGAACACCTCAAACACCGCCCACATCCCCTGTTCACACGGCTCCTTTGCGTCTGCGGCAGCATGTACCATGACGGATGAGCCCAACCCGGCTTCATTTGAAAATACGCCGCGCGACACACCCGCCCGGACGGCCTGCGTCATGCCGTAGCCGAGCACGCCGCCCGTGCCTGCCCTTGTATCGAACGCCATCGAGCAAATCTGCGCGAACGCCTGCGGCAGCGCCGCCCGATGCACCCACAGCACAACGACCGCACCGCCCATGTAGAACAGCGCCATGAACGGTACGAGCGTTTCCGTCACGCGGGACAGCCGTTTAAGGCCGCCGAGCAGCACCGCGCCGAGCAAAACCGCTGTCACCGCACCGACGATCCCGCTCGGTATGCCGAACGAGCCGGAAAGTCCCTGCGCGATTGAGTTGCACTGGCTCATGTTGCCGATACCGAACGATGCCAGCACGCAGAACAGCGCAAAGGCTCCCGCCAATAGCGGACTGCGCAGACCGTTTTTCAGGTACAGCATGGCTCCTCCGCGCCAGCTGCCGTCGCTTCCCTTTTCACGGTAGAGCATGCCGAGCGTGTTCTCTGCGAACGCGGTCATCATGCCGACAAATGCGCTTACCCACAGCCAGAATACCGCGCCCGGACCGCCGAGCGTCAGCGCGGTTGCCACACCGGCGATGTTGCCCGTGCCGACCGTCGCGGCAAGCGCAGTGCACATGGCCGCAAACGGAGAAACGCCGCCGCTTGTCCGTCTTGCAGCACCGGTAAAGCAGGAAAACAGTGTTTTCCGCAGCCAGAGCATGCAGTACCGCACCTGAAAAACTCCGGTCACCGCCGTGAAGTACAATCCGGTGCCGAGCAGCAAAATCAGCATGGGCGCGCCCCATATCAGGCCGCGCAGCCGCTCATTTACCTGTAAGATATCGTCCATCGGCATCCCACCTCTCCCCTGTTCCGCATTATATGAACCGGATTTCAGCGGCAGAACGCCCATAATCACTCATTTCTAACGACTAATTCCTACTTCAAACAACAGAAAGCCGCCCAGACAGGCGGCTTTCTGTTATTTGCGAAATTATTCCATCAGACCAACGCAGTCGAAGTACGGCTTCTCTGCGATCTTGTCCTTGTTCTCCTTGAACAGCGTGTGACCGAGTGTGATGACCAGATAATCTGCCTTGAGAACCTCCTCGAACGATACGTTCGGGATGTTCTGCACCTCAGTATCCTTGGCGAACGGCTCGCACGCAATAACCTTTACGCCCTTTTCCTGCAGGATGTGACACAGCTCGATGGACGGCGACTCACGCAGATCGTCAACGTCCGGCTTGTAGGACAAGCCAAGCACGCCGACCGTGTCGGTTACCTTCTTCATCTTTGCTACAACCTTGTCAGCGACGAAGTGCGGCTTGTTCTCGTTGCGCTCGCGTGCCGCAAGGATAACCTTAGCCTCCGCCGGGAACTGCTCGTAGATAAACCAAGGGTCAACTGCGATGCAGTGGCCGCCGACGCCGACACCCGGAGTCAGGATGTTAACACGCGGATGGCAGTTTGCCAGCTTGATCAGCTCAAATACGTCAATGCCCATCTTGTCGCAGATAACGGACAGCTCGTTTGCGTAAGCGATATTGACATCACGGAAGGTATTCTCGGTCAGCTTGCACATTTCGGCGGTCAGGTCGTCGGTCTTGTGAACGACACCCTTCTCAAGCACCTTCTCGTAGATGGATGCCGCCATTTCAGCAGCCTCCGGCGTGCGGGCGCCGACGATGCGGTCATTGTTCTTCAGCTCGTACATCATGTTGCCCGGGATAACGCGTTCCGGACAATGTGCAACGTGAATCTCATTCATCGGAATGCCGGATTCCTCGCTCAGTACACGCGCGAGCATCTCGGAGGTGTGCGGCGGCACGGTGGACTCCAGAATGACCAGATTGGACGGCTCGAGCACCTTGCCTGCCATACGGCCTGCAGACTCTACAAAGCGCAGATCGGCCTTGTGGCTGCCGTTCTCGTCCTTGAAGAACGGCGTCGGAACCGAAATATAGAATACATCGGACTTGCCAAGCTCTTCGGAAAAATGCAGATGACCGTGTGCAACAGCCTTTTCAAAGGCTTCCTGCAGACCCGGCTCTACAATATGGATATGACCGCCCTGCAGGGTCTCGATGGTATTTTTGTTTACGTCAAAGCCGCAGACCTCAAAACCGGCCTCAGCCAGCGTAATCGCCGTCGGCAGGCCGATATAACCCAGTCCCATGACAGTAATTTTCATAATTTTCGTACCTCGTTCAGCATAATCTTCTTACATTATACCACTTTTTTCACGGAATTCAACGTAGTGTTTGAATTTTCACCGAAAAGAGTCTATAATGATACTATCGTTCGTTTATGCAAGTATCATAAACGGCAATCGGAACCTTTTATCTTCCGATTGCATATACTGCTTTATACCCCTAAAGTTTGGAAGGGATACTATGATTTTTAAGGGATTGCTCGAGGATGCACGCTCGATCCGGGACCGTGACCCGGCAGCACGCACCACATTGGAAGTTGTTTTGCTCTATCAGGGCTTTCATGCCCTGTTTTACCACCGTCAGGCGCATTGGCTGTACAAGCACAAGCATTTCTTTCTTGCGCGTGCACTGTCGCAGTTTGCACGGCATATGACCGGTATTGAGATCCACCCGGGCGCAAAGATCGGCAAACGCCTGTTTATTGACCACGGCATGGGCATCGTTATCGGTGAAACCGCCGAGATTGGTGATGACTGCACGATTTACCACGGTGTAACGCTCGGCGGTACCGGTCACGACACCGGCAAGCGTCATCCGACCATTGGCAACAACGTGCTCATTTCGACCGGCGCGAAGGTTCTCGGACCGTTCAAGGTGGGTGACAACAGCCGTATCGGCGCGAATGCTGTCGTACTGCAGGAGGTTCCGCCGGATTCCACGGTTGTCGGCATCAAGGCGCGCGTCGTTAAGATTGCCGGTCAGCGTGTCGGTCCGTCTCCGGCGTATGCGCTCGACCAGATCAACCTGCCGGACCCGCTTGCACAGGAGCTGTGCCGTCTGCAGAACCGTGTTTACGCCAACGAGCAGAAGCTCAAAAAGGAAGAGGAACGCGAGCGCGAAGCCGACAAATAATACACATAAAAGCAAGCCCTTCGGTGCAAACTGTCACCGGAGGGTTTCTTTTATGAAAATTTCAGTAAAATATGCGGTCACCGGTGCACTTTCCGGTGCAGCAAACGGATTTTTCGGGGCGGGCGGCGGGTTATTTCTCGTGCCGCTGCTGATTTCCTGGTGCGGCATGGAGCAGAAGCGCGCATTTGCGACCTCAGTCGCGGTAATTTTCCCGCTGTGCGCGGTCTCAGCGGTGATTTACTGGCTAAAGGGCGGTCTGCCGATTGGGCAGGCGGTGCCGTATCTGCTCGGCGGCGCGGCAGGCGGCGTGCTGGCCGGAAAGCTATTCGGCAGGGTAAAGGCGGACTGGCTGCGCCGTGCATTCGGCGTGCTGATTCTCTATGGCGGCATCCGTGCCGTCCTGCTGCTGTGAGCGCGGTACTTGCGGTCGCAATCGGTCTGCTGACCGGTATTTTAAGCGGCTTCGGCATTGGCGGCGGCTCACTTTTGCTGCTGTATCTGACACTTTTTGAAGGGACAGGGCAGTATCAGGCGGGCGGCATCAACCTGCTGTATTTTCTCTCGTGTGCGCCTGCAGCGCTGATTTCACACTGCAAAAACGGACTCATCGAAAGGGAAGCTGTCAAATGCTGCGTACCGGCAGGCGTGGTGACGTCCGTGCTTGCGGCGCTGCTTGCCGCAAGAGTGGACACCGATCTGCTGCGGCGTGCTTTCGGCGTGGTTTTACTCTATATCGGCGTAAAAGAGACCTTTTTACGCAAAAAATAACACCTTCCTCACCAAATGTGAAGAAGGTGTTCAGTTTGTCTAAAGAGTGGATATTCCTGTCGCTCCATCAAATTCGCGCTGTAGCGCGCGTAAAATAGAATTTGCTTCGCAAATTCGTAAAAACCGGGAGCATATATCTCGGTTTTTACACTTCTGGAGGGAGAAAGTTTCTGTATAGGAACTTTCGGACGACTTTGGAACGGCCCACGGTCCGTTCCTGCTTGTCGGCGAAACTGTAGTTTCGCGACAGCCTTACTTATACTTCTGATACTCGCCGACGGCAAGCTCGTCACAGCGGTTGTTATATGGATTATCCGCGTGACCCTTGACCCAATGGAACCGCACCTCGTGTTTATCCAGCAAATCGAGCAGACGACCCCAGAGTTCCGGATTTTTGGCGGGTTTCTTATCGCTTTTAACCCAGCCGCGCGCACGCCAGCCCTTGGCCCAGCCCTTGGTAATGCCGTCAACAACATATTTGCTGTCCGAATACAGATCTACCGAGCACGGCTCCTTGAGTGTCTCGAGGGCGGTAATTACACCGAGCAGCTCCATGCGGTTGTTCGTGGTGGACGGCTCGGAGCCGGAAAGCTCCTTTTCCGCCTTACCGTACTGCAGGATTGCACCCCAGCCGCCGGGACCCGGATTGCCCGAGCACGCGCCATCCGTGTAAATGGTTACAGTTTTCATTGGTTTTCTCCTGTGAGAGTGTTAGGCAATACCGCATCATTGAACAAGAGCGATTTGCGATCAAATTTTGCGTACTGATGAGGCGCGAATTTGCAGCAATACTTGCCGTATTGCAAGAAATCTCGGCAGCGCGGACGGAACTCGCGCAAGGAACCGAAGCCAAAATCAGGGCGCAAAATTTCCGCAAAGCGCCGCGGCAGCGCGACCGGAGCCTGCGCAAGGAGCCGCGGCTTTAATTGTGCGGTGTTGCCTTTAGATAGTGAAAAGGTGGAATACCTTGGTTGCCAACTCGGAAGCGAGGATCGCTGCCAGCATCACCGGAGCCACCCAGCGCACCATAACGCGGTGCAGCTTTTCGCGGTGGAACGAACCGGCGCCTTCCTTTACCTCGTTTGCGATGACCTTGGTGCCGACTACATGACCAATCAGGATGCAGGTGAGCAGCGCCACGATCGGCATGAGCACGGAGTTGGAAATAAAGTCAAAGAAGTCGAGGAACTGCATGCCAATAACGGTAATCGTTGCCCACGGACCATAGCCAAGACAGGACAGCATGCCAATGATCAGGCAGCTTGCCGTAATAGCGATGGTAGCCGTCTTGCGCTTCATGTGTGCCTTGTCCATCAGCACGGAAACCAGTGTTTCCATCAGCGAAATGGAGGAGGTCAGCGCCGCAAACAGTACGAGCAGGAAGAATACCGCGCCGATAATGGTGCCGAACTTCATGGAGTCGAATACCATCGGCAGAGTGATGAACATCAGACCCGGGCCGCTGTTTACCTGAGACGGATCGCCGCCGTTGAACGCGATAACCGCCGGAATAATCATCAGACCGGCCACAAACGCGAACAGCGTGTCGAAAATCTCAATCTGGGTGACAGAGTGCTCAAGCAGATTTTCCTTCTGCATATAGGAGCCGTAGGTGATCATAATACCCATTGCCAGCGACATCGAGTAGAACATCTGTCCCATCGCACCAAGCACGGTAGATACCGAAAACTGCGAGAAATCGGGCAGAATATAATATTTCAGGCCCTGCAGCGCACCCGGAATGGTCAGCGAGTAGATTGCGATAACGACCGCCAGAATGGCGAGAATCGGCATCATGATACGGCTTGCCTTCTCGATGCCCTTCTCAACACCGAAGATAACGACAATGGTGGTCGCCAGCACGAACAGGATGAACCACGGGGTCGGTCCGTTGAAGCTGAAAATCGTCGAGGACAGCGAACCCGCATCGTAGCCAATGAAATTGCTGAAAAATCCGCCGTTGTCGGCCGCCTCAAGTGCGTTGCCGCTGATAAAGGTGAACAGGTATTTCATAACCCATCCGCCGATAACACAGTAATACGGCGTGATGATGAACGGCACGAACGCCGCCAGCCAGCCAAGGAATCCGAACCGCTTATCGAGCGCCTTATACGCACCGATGCAGGACAGACGGGTCTTTCGTCCGATGGCAATCTCGGTAATCATCAGTGAAAAGCCGAACGTCAGCGCGAGAATGAGATACACCAGCAGGAAAATACCGCCGCCGTACCGTGCCGCCAGATAGGGGAATCGCCAAAGGTTGCCCAGACCTACCGCCGAGCCTGCCGCCGCCAGCACGAAACCAATTCGGCTGGAGAAGCTGCTTCTCTTTTTTTGTTCCATGTTTTGTGTTTTACTCCCTTACATACAATATCTTTTAGCCTGTTCGAAATGACAGCCATAATGAAATAAAAGTATTTTTATTGTACCATATCCGAAAGTTTTTCACAAGCTGTTTGCAGGAAAAGTCCATTGTGCTATAATATCTTTTATCAGATATGATTGTTTTATCTGCCATAATTTGAAAGAAACGGCAGCATTCCTTTCGCAGAGCGGGCTGCTTTCTATCATTTAAGCATATATGAAAATAAACCATAAATGAGGTGTATTGACATGAAAAAATACAAATTCGGTGTTCTCGGTGCCGGCAACATGGGTACCGCCATCGCGGAAGGCGCAGTGCGCGCAGGCCGTTTTGCGCCTGAGCAGGTGCTGATGTTCAACCGCAGCGAGGAAAAACGCGCCGCTCATGCAGCCAAGGGCTACGCCGTCACGGGTGACTATACCGAGGTCTACACAGAAAGCGAGATCGTGCTGCTGGCCGTCAAGCCGCAGAATTTCGACGAAATCCTGCCGAATCTGGCGAAATATGAAGGGGAGAAGCCGCTTGTCGTATCCATTGCCGCAGGCGTGACCTTCGCCAAGCTGGAGGGTGCACTCGGCGCAGACACCGCAATGATCCGCGTGATGCCGAACACGCCGCTTATGCTCGGCGAGGGTGCAACCCAGCTGGTTAAGAATGCGGCCGCAACCGACAAGCAGCTGTCCGAACTCTGTGAACTGTTCAACACCATGGGCGTTACCGTCACATTTGAGCAGGAGAACATGCTCAACGAGGTCATTCCGTATGCCGGTTCGGCTCCGGCGTACCTGTATGCCTACGCGGACGCGTTCGTGCAGAGCGCAAAGCAGCACGGCATCAACGAGGACGACGCGCTGACGCTCATCTGTCAGACCATGATCGGCTCGGCAAAAATGCTGCTGCGCCGCGATAAGACACCAGCAGAGCTGATCCGCGCGGTGTGCTCGCCCGGCGGCACCACTATTGAGGGCATGAAGGTGCTTGAGGATCGCGATCTGTACGGAATCGTGTCGGAAGCCTGCGATAAATGCATTAAGCGCGCCTATGAGCTCGGCTAAATGTGCCATTAGCATTGACTTTACCCCGTCCGTATGGTAAAGTATAGGCAAAGCACTTAATCGGCATTTACGCTGTATTTTGTTTAATTGATTTTTATTATGACAATAGTTCCGCATCATTTGAGAGGGAGTGGATACCGTGAAAAATTCTACCAAGGTGAAAGCAGGTCTGCTGCTGACCAGCCTTGCCTGTGCAGCCGGTGCTACCGCAGCGCTTGTCATGCTTCAGAAAAAGCGTGAAGAGGAAGTTTACCACGAGGCTGAACTGAAGGCCATGGATGAGCTGGAGGAAATGATGCGTGCCGAGTCCGACTGTGCCTCCTGCGCATGCGCAGAGGAGTGTGCGGATACTTCGGTATATCAGGACGCATTTGACGATGCGCCCAAGGCAGCTGAACCGGCGGCTGAGGAGCCGCAGGCTGAGGCCGAGGAAGAGCCGGAAGCCGAAGAGGACTAATCCAATGTTACCAGCAAACGGACGGAATACTCCGTCCGTTTTGTTTATCCAAATAGCTAAAATAAGGAGTTTTTACCCATGATTGAATACGAAGGCAGAGTTTTTCGTCCGCCCTCTGAGGCATACAGCCTGATTGTGCAGGTCACCATCGGCTGCAGCCACAACAAGTGCACCTTCTGCGATATGTACAAGGAAAAGCGTTTCCGCGTGCGCAAGCTGGAGGAGGTCAAGGCTGATTTTGATGAAGCACGCCGCATATACCGCCGTGTCGGCCGTATTTTTCTGGCAGACGGCGATGCGCTGATGTGCCGTCCCGAGCACATGGCAGAAATCCTGCGCTACATCAAGAAGGTATTTCCGGAGTGCGAGCGCGTTACCAGCTATGGTTCTCCGGCGTCCATTCTGTGCAAAAAGCAGGAAGATTTGAACATGCTGCACGATCTGGGTCTGGATATGATCTATCTGGGTCTGGAATCCGGCTCGGATGAGGTACTGCGCCGCATCAACAAGGGCGAAACCGCCGATGAGATCGTTCATGCGGGTTTGATGGTCAAGGAAGCCGGCATGAAGCTGTCCGTTACCTGCATTGCGGGTCTCGGCTCGCTGGAGCTGAGCGAGGAGCACGCCATCAAGACCGCAGAAGCACTCTCCCGCATGAAGCCGGAGTACATCGGCCTGCTGACCCTGCTGTTTGAGCTGCCGACACCGCTCATGCGCGACTGGCAGGAGGGCCGTTTCTACCTGATGAACCCGATTGAAATCGCGCACGAAACCCTTATCCTGCTCGAGCATATCGACTCCGAGGGCAGTATTTTCCGTGCAAATCACGCGTCTAACTACGTTAATCTGGCGGGCACGCTCAATCAGGACAGGGAAGCCATGTGTGCACGTCTGCGCAAGGCACTTGAGGGCAAAATCAAATTCAAGAGCGAGCAATACCGGGCAAGATAACCAATTTAATGCAACTTAAATTGTGATAATCCGCAAAATTGTTAACATTCTGTGTTGTTTGCGTTACAATTTTCAAAAAAGCGAGACAATGTGCAAAAAGTGTGCTATACTGGTTTCGATCGTGAAAAGCGGAGAGGATGCTTTTCGGGCGTTAAGAATTTGTTAATTTAATATTTACTGTTAGAATTAACATGTGTTCCGTCTTGGAGGACTGATAAATGGATTCCGTATCCCACATTCGCGTTGCAAATCTGCTGATGGATTACGTTGAGCAGACCTGCGGCGTGACCTTTGATCAGAGCGGCTTTATTTACGGCAACCTGAAACCGGATCTGACCGGTACTTACCTCACCAAACGCCATAACCCATCCATTATGATGGATGAGGTGATGGAAAAAATCCGCACTTTTACGCGCAAGTATACCATCGGGCGTACCAACGGACGCGAGCTGTCGGTCGATCTCGGCGAGATCTGCCACTACATGACCGACTTTTTCACCTACCCGCACAACGACGATATCTACGAGCACAATCTGCTCGCGCATTATGTTTATGAAAAGCGCGTTGCACTGGTAATTCGCCGCCGTATGACCGAAGATAAGTTTGAGAAATGGGCAAGTCCCATCATTCCGCCCACAACCGTGGACACACTCGTGAACCGCATTTCCACGATGCACGAGGCTTACCGCACTTCGACTAAGCCGCATGGCATCAACGACGATCTGCAGCATATCTGCATCGCTACCGCTACCGTGGTGCTGTCTATCATCAGCATCGTTTACGAGCAGGTCGAGGATACTGCAGTCGCTACCGCGTAAAACTGTATAAGTCAAAAAAACCGCCTTTACAGGCGGTTTTTCTGTTTTTCAGGCACAAAAAGACGAGTCCAAACGGACTCGTCTTTTTCTTTTTATTCTTCGGTACTCTCTGCGTTTTCAGCGGATTCAGAGGTTTCTTCCTCGGCTTCTGCCGGGTCTTCCTCCTCCTTGTCCGTGCGGGCAATCGAGATAACCTTTACGTCCTCGCCGGTACGCATGACGATAACGCCCTGCGAGCCGCGGCCGCATTCGCGGATCTCCTCAACGCCGGTACGGATGATAACGCCGTCATCGGTGATGATCATAACGTCGTTTTCGCTGTCTACAACCGCGATGCCTGCCACCAGACCGGTCTTTTCGGTCAGGTTATGCAGCATCATGCCGCCGCCGCCGCGATGATGCACGGTGAACTCCTCGACCGGGGTACGCTTGCCGTAGCCGTTCTCGGTGATGGAGAGCACAAATGCGTCCTTGCGGGCACGCGCCGCACCGATAACGTAATCGCCCTCAGCCAGCTTGATGCCGCGCACGCCGGTAGCCACACGGCCCATTGCACGAACCTCGTTCTCGTCAAAGCAGATGGCCTTGCCCTCGTGGGTGGCAATTAGGATGTTCTGCTCGCCGTCGGTCAGGCGAACGTCAACCAGTGCGTCATCCTCGTTGAGGTTGAGCGCACGCAGACCCGCGCGGCGGATGTTCTGCAGGTCGCTCAGCACGATGCGCTTTGCAATACCCTGACGGGTGACGAAGAACAGGAACTTATCGTCTGCAAACTCCTGAATCGGGAACATTGCAGTGATTTTTTCGCCGTTTTCCAGCTCCAGCAGGTTTACAATGTTCATGCCCTTGGCCGAACGTCCGGTTTCCGGAATCTGGTAGCCCTTCAGCTTGTAAACCTTGCCGCGATCCGAGAAGAACAGAATCGTGTCATGCGTGGATGCGGTGAAGATATCCTTTGCGAAGTCCTCCTCACGGGTGCTCATCGCAGAAACACCGCGGCCGCCGCGGCGCTGTGCGCGGTAAACCGAGGTCGGCTGGCGCTTGATATAGCCGAAGTGGGTGAGGGTGTACGCGCAGTCCTGCTGCTCGATGAGGTCCTCAATATCAATCTCATCGGCCACATTTTCGATGCGGGTATGACGCTCGTCGCCATACTTCTGCTTGATCTCCTGCAGCTCCTGCTTGACAACAGCAAGAATATTCGCATCGCACGACAGAATTTCCTCAAAGCCCGCAATGCGGCTCTCGAGGTCCTTGTACTCGTCGTTGATCTTCTCCTGCTCCAGACCGGACAGGCGGCCCAGACGCATATCTACGATGGCCTGCGCCTGCGGCTCGTCGAGGTGGAACTCGAAGTGCTCCGAGCCGTCCACGATGCCGAGCAGCGCGATCTGGTCGATCCAGAACGGCTCCGCCATCAGGTTTTCCTTAGCCTCGGCTTCGTTCTTAGAGGCACGAATAATTGCGATAATGCGGTCAATATTGTCGGTTGCGACCTTGAGACCTTCCAGAATGTGCGCACGGTCGCGCGCTTTCTTGAGGTCGAAGCGCGTGCGGCGCTCGACAACGTCCTTCTGGAAGCCGATATACTGATCGAGGATCTGGCGCAGCGTCAGCACACGCGGCTGCAGCTTGCCGCCCGCACCCGGCACGAGCGCGATGTGAATCATCGAAATGGTGTCCTCGAGCTGAGAGTAGGTGAACAGCTGATTGAGGATGACCTGCGCGTTCGCGTCACGGCGGATATCGACTACAATCTGCATGCCTTCGCGCGAGGAATGGTCCTGGATATTCGTGATACCCTCCACGCGCTTATCCTTGACGAGATTTGCCATGGACTCGACCAGACGCGCCTTGTTGACCATGTACGGAATCTCGGTGATGATAATCTGGCTCTTGCCGTTCGGCAGATCAACAATTTCGGTCTTTGCGCGAACCTTGATCTTGCCGCGGCCGGTTGCATAGGCGGCACGGATGCCGCTGCGGCCCATGATAACGCCGCCGGTCGGGAAGTCCGGACCCTTGATAAACTGACAGATCTCGTCCATCTCGGCTTCCGGATGGTCGATGACATAGCAGGTGCCGTCGATAACCTCGGAAAGATTATGCGGCGGAATATTGGTCGCCATGCCGACCGCGATACCGGACGAGCCGTTTACCAACAGGTTGGGGAAGCGAGAGGGCAGTACGACCGGCTCCTGGCGCTCCTCATCGAAGTTCGGCTGGAAATCGACCGTGTTTTTCTTGATATCCGCCAGCATGTAGTTTGCCAGCTTGGCCATGCGGGCCTCGGTATAACGGTATGCTGCCGGAGGGTCGCCGTCCACGGAACCGAAGTTGCCGTGACCGTCGATCAGCGGATAGTGCAGCGAAAACGGCTGCGCCATACGCACCATCGCGTCATAAACCGATGCGTCGCCGTGAGGATGGTAGCGGCCGAGCACATTACCGACGGTCGTTGCCGACTTGCGGTAGGGCTTATCCGAGGTCAGGCCGTCCTCGTACATGGCGTACAGGATGCGGCGGTGTACCGGCTTTAAGCCGTCGCGCACATCCGGCAGCGCGCGGCCGACAATAACACTCATTGCATAGTCGATATAGCTTTTCTTCATCTCGCGTTCGAGATCGACCTGCATGATTTTCTGCTGTTCGTATTCTTGACTCATATTTTAATTTTGCCTCCAAAAGTGTTGGCTTTCAGCCGAAAACGACTGTTTTTATCGCTTAGAGGATACTGAGAAGCTCGTCCACCTGCTCCTCGGTCGTCGCCCAGCTGGTCGCCAGACGGATGACCGTATGCTCCGCGTCATATTTCTCTATAAAGCTGTAAACTACCTTGGTTTTCAGTTCAGGCAGTCTGCTGTTTTCTACAATGATGAACTGCTGGTTGGTGGGGGACTCGAGCGCAAAGCGATAGCCCTTGGCCTTGAGCCCATCCCGCAGCTTGATGGCGAGTTTGACCGCCGGTGCGCAGATTTTCTCGTACAGTCCATCAGTGAACAAGGCATCGAACTGCAGCGCGTTCAGACGGCCCTTTGCGATCATTGCGCCGCGGCGCTTGACCATCGTGACGAACTGTTTCGGCATATTGCCGTGCGTGAACACAACCGCCTCGCCGCAGAGCGCGCCGCACTTGGTGCCGCCGATGTAGAACACATCAGTGAGCTTTGCGATGTCTGCCAGCGTCACATCGGTATCCGCCGTGAGGCCGTAACCGAGGCGTGCGCCATCCAGAAACAGCGGCATGGCAAACTCCTTGCAAACGGCAGAAATGCGCTCCAGCTCGTTTCTCGTGTAAAGCGTGCCGTATTCAGACGGATGGGAGATGTACACCATGCCGGGAAATACCATATGGTCATGGCTTGCGTCCGCGTAAAAGGTCTGAACATATTCGCGGAGATCGTCCGCATCCAGCTTGCCGTTCTTATTCGGAACGGTCAGCACCTTGTGTCCGGTGGACTCGATGGCGCCGGCTTCATGCGTGTTCACATGCCCGCAAGAGGACGCCACAACGCCCTCATACGGACGGAGCAGCGTATCAATGACGACCATGTTGGTCTGTGTGCCGCCGGTCAGAAAATACACCTGAGCGTCCGGGCAGTCCGCCGCTGCTTTAATCTTTTCTGCCGCCGAAGCGGTAAATTTATCGTTGCCGTAGCCGGAAACCGGCTCCATATTCGTCTGTGCCAGATGTTCTAAAACCTTGGGGTGTGCGCCATAACCGTAATCATTTTCAAAAAACAGCATAGTTTTCTCCCTTATACGTCCAAATTCATTACATATTTTGCATTTCGCTCGATAAATTCGCGTCTGGGTTCTACCTTTTCGCCCATCAGGAGCGCAAAGGTTTCATCGGCGGCTGCCGCGTCCTCCATCGTAACCTGCAGCAGTGTACGATGCTCCGGGTCCATGGTGGTCTCCCACAGCTGCTGCGGATCCATCTCGCCGAGGCCCTTGTAGCGCTGTACGCGCACGTTGTCACCCATTTCAGCGATGCAGTCGCGCTGCTGCTCCTCGGTGTAGGTGTAGCGGACATCCTTGCCCTTTTCGTTCTTGAACAGCGGCGGCTGTGCGATGAACACATGGCCGTGCTCGATCAGCGGGCGCATGAAGCGGAAGAAGAATGTCAGCAGCAGGGTGCGGATATGGCTGCCGTCCACATCGGCATCGGCCATCAGGATGATCTTGCCGTAACGCAGCTTTGCGAGGTCAAAATCATCACCGAAGCCCGCGCCGAACGCGGTGATCATCGGGGTGAGCTTGTCGTTGCCGTAAACACGGTCGAGGCGTGCCTTTTCAACGTTCAGCATCTTGCCCCACAGCGGCAGGATGGCCTGATGGCGGCGGTCGCGGCCTTCCTTGGCAGAGCCGCCTGCGGAATCACCCTCGACGATGTAGATTTCGGTGTAGGTCGGGTCCTTTTCGATGCAGTCCGCCAGCTTGCCCGGCAGAGAAGCGGAATCCAGTGCGGACTTGCGGCGGGTCATCTCACGCGCCTTTTTCGCGGCCTCGCGGGCACGCGCGGCGGTCTGCGCCTTTTCGATGATGGTGCGCGCCACCTGCGGGTTCTCCTCGAAGAAGGTCATCAGCTTCTCGGAAACCATCGCGTCCACCAGCGCACGCATTTCGCTGTTGCCCAGCTTGGTCTTGGTCTGGCCCTCGAACTGCGCTTCCTGCAGCTTGACCGAGATAATCGCGGTCAGACCCTCACGCGCGTCCTCGCCCTTGAAGGACTCATCGTCCTTGAGCAGCTTGTATTTCTTGCCGTAATCGTTGAGTACACGGGTAAGAGCGGCCTTAAAGCCGGTCTCGTGCGTACCGCCCTCGGTGGTGTTGATGTTGTTGGCAAAGGACAGCATCAGCTCGCTGTAGCTGTCGGTATACTGCATGGCAACCTCGGCCATCGAGGTATCGCGGCTGCCCTCCATGTAGATCACCTGATCGTGCAGCGGCGTCTTCGTGCGGTTGAGGTGCTCCACGAACTGACGGATACCGCCCTCGTAGTGCATGACCTCCTCGACCGGCTCATCGTCGCGCTCGTCGCGCAGCGTGATCTTGAGTCCGGCGTTCAGGAACGCCTGCTCGCGCAGACGCTTTTCGAGTACATCGTATTCGTAGACCGTAGTCTCGAAGATCTCCGGGTCCGCGTGGAAGCGGATGGTCGTGCCGGTCTCGCTCTCACACGGCGTATCGCGCATCTTGACGGTCGTTACACCGCGCTCAAAGCGCATGTAGTGCTTGGTATGGCCATCGCGTACCTCGGCCTCCAGCCAGTCAGACAGCGCGTTTACAACGGACGAGCCAACGCCGTGCAGGCCGCCGGATACCTTGTAGCCGGAGCCGTCGAACTTGCCGCCTGCGTGCAGGACGGTGAGTACAACCTCGAGCGTTGGGATGCCCATCTGCGGGTGAATACCGCAGGGAATACCACGGCCGTTATCGGCAACGCGGATGATATCGCCCTTTTCAATCGTAACTTCGATGTGCGTGCAGTAGCCTGCCAGCGCCTCGTCGATCGAGTTATCGACGATTTCGTACACCAGATGGTGCAGACCGCGTGCCGAGGTAGAGCCGATGTACATACCCGGGCGTTTGCGGACAGCCTCTAAGCCTTCGAGTACCTGAATCTGATTTTCATCATAGGTCTCGGTAACCTTCAGGTCGAGCACTTCGTCCTTGATTTCGATTTCTTCACTCATATCGTTAAATTTCCTTTCCAGAAATTGCGGGAACAAAATAATCGAGAATTGAAAATGGAAAATGCCGCTATCCTTGCGCGGTTATGCTTTTATTAAATCACAGCGCACCGCGCCGAACCTTCATTCTCCATTACCCATTCTCAATTTTCAATTATCAAACGGCGTAGCCCTTTTCCGCACGTCTTTGAATCGCCTGCGGAGAAAGCTGCGTCAGGTACAGGGTCTCACCGAGGGCGTTTTCGCACAGCACAGCCGCGCGCGGCAGATCGTCGTACAGCTCGATGATCCGTCCCTCGTCCTGCAGGCGTTCGAGCAGCAGGCGCGTGCGCTTGGATGCGGTCGCCGTGTCCATATCAAACACCGCAACTACGCTCTGCAAGGGCACAATGTAGTCCTGACCTAAATGTAAATACATTCTATTCCTCCGGAATAATTAGAAATTAGTAATGCGTAATTAAAGTCCTGCGGATTTTCTATCCGTTTCAACAATCGCGCCGTGCGCGACACCCCAATTTCTAATTACTAACTGGATTTAATTATACCACTTTTTTCACTAATTGTGTACCCTAAACCTAAGGAAAAACAAATATTTCTCTGTTTTTTTGAAAGAAAACAAGGGCACGGCAGGAAATTTCGAGGTGGTATCTGTTCCCGCCGTGCAATAGTTTGTAAAATTATGTGATTCTAGTATGTTTCTGCGGATTTTTCGCCGTTTTGAATATGGAAAACCGCGCCTGCACGCAGCTTTTCCGAGATACCATCCTCGCAGCAGGTGATCATGACCTGACCCGCCGATATGCGGTTGAGCACAAAGTCCTGACGGCGGCGATCAAGCTCGCTGAGCACATCGTCGAGCAGCAGCACCGGATACTCGCCGTCCTCGTCGAAGAACAGCTCACGCTCGGCGAGTTTAAGCGATAATGTGCAGGTCCGCACCTGTCCCTGAGAGCCGAAGGAAGCGACACTGCGGCCATCCAGCAACAGTTCCAAATCGTCCTTATGCGGACCGGAGAGACAGCTTTTTGCTGCAATCTCAGCGGTCTTATGGCTGAATACATGGTCGATGAGTTGCTTTTCGATCGTCCGTGCGTCTGCAAACGGGTCGCTGACACTCGACACGGTCTTATACACACCGGAGAGCACCTCGTGCGGCGCAATATCCGCATAGACGGCGGCCGCAGCCTTGAGCAGCTTACGGCAGTAGTACGCGCGGTAGCGGATAATCTGCGCGCCGATATGCGCCATGCGAAGCGAGAAATCCTCCCACATGGAGAGCAGGGAAGGCTTTTCTTCGCTGTCGCGCAGAATGCGCGTTTTATGCTCGTGCAGACGGTTGTACTCCTCGAGATAGCGTGCATAGTTTGGCCGCATCTGGCACAGCGCAGTATCGAGAAACCGACGCCGAGCCGCCGCTCCGGCGCGGACAAGCATCAGGTCCTCCGGACAGAACAGTACGGTTTTGAGCAGTCCCTGTGTGTCTGACTGGCGTTTCTGCCGCACACCGTTTTTATAGATTTCCATCGCTTTTGCGCGGGAAAACCGCAGTTCAAGCGAGATATCGCGCTCCTGCGCGACAAAATCAGCAAAGATAAAGGCATGATTCTCTCCGAACCGCAGCCCCTCTTTTTTCTGGGCCGTGCGAAACAGCCGCATGGTCGAGCAGGCCGCTGCCGCTTCGAGCAAGTTGGTTTTGCCCTGTCCGTTTTCGCCGCAGATCAGGTTGACCGCCGGATCGAACGCAAACGATTCCTCCGCGTAGTTGCGGAAATTCTGCAGTTTTAACGACTTGATGTACATGGACTTCTCCGTATTGAACATTTTGTACGATAACGAACGCGCAAAATCGCGTTTATTATCGTACACAGTGTTTATTTTATTTGATGCAGACCTGCTCACCGTCCAGCTCCACCGTGTCACCGGAACGCAGCTTTTTGCCGCGCATGGTGCAGATTTCGCCGTTTACCAGCACTTCGCCCTCGGCAATGCGGATCTTCGCTTCGCCTCCGGAGCTTACCAGGTTTGCAAATTTGAGCAGTGCATCAAGTTTGATGAATTCGGTTTCAATTTTAATTTCAGTCATTGGCTTTCAGTCTCACAGGCAGTACAAGATAGGTGTATTTATCGCCTTCCATCGGCGAAATGATCATCGGGTTGAGCGCTCCCTTGAGCTGCAGCTTCACCTGCTCATCGCCGGCCGCGCGCAGCGCCTCCAGAATGTAACGGTTGTTGAAGCCGATCTCAAGGTTCTCGATCGAGCCGTCAAACGGGCATTCATCATAACTCTTGCCGATCGCGGTCACGCACGACATCTGCACATACGAGCCGTCAAAGTGGAAGCGGATCGGGTTTTTCAGCTTCTCCGACACGATCAGGGAGACACGCTCGATGCACTGGATCAGCTCCTGGCGATCCGCCGAAACCTCGTGCTCGAACTCCTTCGGAATGGCCGCACGGTAGTTGAGAAACTCGCCGTCGATCAGACGGGTGATGAGGGTCGTGCCGCCGATGCGGAACAAAATGTTCTTGGAATCCGGAAAAATCTCGACAATATCGTCATCATCTCCCAGAATTCGTTCGATCTCGCGCAGGGACGCGCCCGGCACAACAAACTTCATATCACCCGGAACGCCCTCGACGGTCTCGCGGCGTACAGACAGGCGGTAGCCGTCAACGGCCACGACGTTTAGGCGGCTGCCTTCGATTTCAAACAAGCAGCCGGTGTGGATGGGCTTGGATTCGTTATCCGAAACCGAGAAAATGGTCTGCGCGATCATGCTCTTGAGGATAGGCTGCGGCAGAGAGAGCCCCTTGTCGCTGGCCACATCAGCCAGAGCCGGATATTCGTCAGCCTCGCTGGCCATCAGGTTGAACACTGACCGGCCGCACTTGATGGTGGTCATCAGTTTGTCGTCGGTCTCAAGGTAGACCACGTCCTGCGGCAGCTTGCGAACGATGTCACAGAACAGGCGGGAATTCAGTACGATTCTGCCGGGCTCTACCACATCGACTTGCGCGGTCGTGCGGATGCCCATAGACAGATCGTAGCCGGTGATGGTTAGGGTGTCTGCATCGGCTGCCAGCAGCAGACCTTCGAGCAGCGGCATCGAGCTTTTGCCGGTTACTGCGCGGGAGGCGATGTTGAGCAGATTCAGCAGGGTTTCTTTTTCACAGGAAAACTTCATAGTTGCTCCTCTCAAAAATGGAAATAAAACAAAGAGTCGATTTATGTAATGTCTGCATATTTATAAATACACACCGGCGAATACTGTGCGATTACACACACCATCTAATGACCATGTCCGCAGTGGGCGAACAGCTTCTGGCCTGCGTCGCCAGAGACTCGAAAGATCACACATAACAGAAGGATAGGATATAGTATTCGTAGTAGTACCTGGGGAAATTGGGGAAAACCCGAAAATCCTCAGGTATGGCGCGGGAAATGTCGTACACAGGAGGTTGTGGATGAAAAATAAACGATACACAGCGAAAATAACCCTGTTGTTTATCCACAGAGTTATCCATGTGGAATCCACAGGATGGTTGGGGATAACCGAACTGTGCATTTTTAGGCTGTGGAAAAGCTGTTTTGCACGAATGCACGGCAAAGATCAGCCGTCGCCGCGGATATTATTATGCAGCTTTTTGATGACGTCCTCAGTCTCGCGGGAATTCTTG
This sequence comes from Butyricicoccus sp., assembly GCF_977037065.1. Classification (NCBI taxonomy): domain Bacteria; kingdom Bacillati; phylum Bacillota; class Clostridia; order Eubacteriales; family Butyricicoccaceae; genus Butyricicoccus; species Butyricicoccus sp. Next base: position 28,448 of record NZ_CDRQNY010000020.1, read on the forward strand.
CGCTCCTCTTCGATCTTGTTGCAGGCGTGCATGACGGTGGTATGGTCGCGCTTGAATATCTTTGCAATATCGGGGAAGGAGTATTCAAGCTCCTGCCGGATCATGTACATTGCCATCTGCCGCGGGTAGGCCACATCCTTGGAGCGGTTCTGCGAGATCATCTGCTCGACCGGGATATAGAAGTAGTTCGCTACCGCTTCCATAATGCGCTCCGGTGTCGGATTGAGACCCGGATTCTCGGTGCGCAGTGCGTCGATCGCGTTTTCCGCGAGCGAAACCGTGATGCGTTCGCCCATCAGCTCGTGCATGGCCTTGATCTTTTTGACTGCGCCTTCGAGCTGGCGGATATTTGCCTGAATATTCTCTGCAATGTAGTTGGATACGTCATCGGGCAGTTCAACGCCCATTTTGACCGCTTTATCACGGATAATAGCGATTCTGGTCTCAAAATCAGGCGGCTGAATATCAGCCAGCAGACCCCATTCAAAACGGGTCTTCATGCGGTCCTCGAGCGTGTTGATTTCCTTCGGCGGACGGTCAGAAGTGAGCACGATCTGCTTTTTTGCCTCATAAAGAGCGTTAAAGGTATGGAAAAATTCTTCCTGCGTGCGCTCCTTGCCGGCGATGAACTGCACGTCGTCCAGCAGCAGCAGGTCAACCATGCGGTACTTGTTGCGGAACGCCTGTACGTTGCCCTCCTGGATGGCGGTGATCAGCTCGTTGGTGAAATCCTCACCCTTTACATATATAATGCGGTATTCCGGATGGGTGCGGCGCAGCACGTTTGCGATCGCATACATCAGATGCGTTTTGCCCAGACCCGAGTTGCCGTAGATGAAAAGCGGGTTGTTCTCTGCCGCCGGGCGCTGCGAAACCGCAAGTGCAGCCGCATGCGCGAATTTGTTGCTCGAACCAACGATAAAACGCTCAAATGTGTAGTCGTCATACGGAGAAGTGCTCGTGCTCGGCGCGGTGTATTCGCCGGTCACTACAACGACCGTGATCGGGTCGCCGGTCAGGTTGTGCAGCACCTCCTGCAGAGGAGCGATAAATTTGGACTCGATAAATTCTTTCTTAAAGGGTACCGGAGAGTGCAGCACCAGCCGATTATCCCCAAAGGAAACGACCGTTACGTCGTCAAACCAAGCGGAAATGGTGGAAGGAGGGAAGTCCAGCTGCTCGAGCGCCATCTCCAATATATTGTTTGCCATAGGGCGCCTCCTGTCGATAATGATTCTATTTTATAATAGCATATTTTATCCACAAGTTCAATGCGTCGGTGTGGATAACTGTCCGGCGGCGTGCCGCGTGGCAGCATGATTTTGAACAGCAGAACCGGTTTATTTACTTCGCAGAATTTAAAAAAATCGGCGTTTTTTGCGTCGAAAAAATCGAAAATTAAAGCCTGTTGGAAAAAATGCACGGCGTTTTTTATGAAAACTGCGGAATTTATGCAAAAATTCATCGAAAATTTTCGGCTTTTCCACGAAAATCCGAAAATCCGCAGATTGCCGAAAACCGTGATTCCGCAAGCCGTTGAGCATACGCTTCTACTTATCCACAACATGTTGACAACCTGTGCAAACTGCTGAAATTTGTTCCGAGGGTCGGAAAAAATGCTTGACAAAATCGAACCTATATAGGATAATAAATATCGTATCCTATTATGCAGACAGGCAGCGGCATATGCCCGCGTCTTGCGCCGGACCTATGCCGGTGCCCATCTGTAAATTTTAGAACAGGGAGGTGCACAAAGTTATGAAGAGAACGTTCCAGCCGAAGAAGCGTCAGCGCTCCAAGGAGCACGGCTTCCGTAAGCGTATGTCCACGTCCAACGGCCGCAAGGTACTTGCACGCCGTCGCGCTAAGGGTCGCGCTAAGCTGTCTGCTTAATGACAGCCTGTAAAGGGAGTATTCAGACTTCCTGAAAATTCGCGCCAGCGGCGCAAAAGAGTTCGTAACGAGCCGCATTCGTGCGGCTCGTTTTTTCGTTTACGGGCAACACCACTCAAGCAATCGCTGTCTGAATCGGTGTCATTCTGTTTAGGGTGCAGTCCATGCAGCGAAAATACGGTATTCTGGTTCGGATTTTACTGACCGAAACGAACGAAACAGTAAAATCAGCTTTGCAAACCATCAGATGCAAAGAAAAAATACGTTTTTTTCGAGGGCATCAGGAAAAAACGGGAGCATCAGAAGATGAAAAAAACAGTATCCTTAAAGGAAAACCATGAATTCCGCCGATTGTATCATCGTGGCGTGTCCACGGCAGGAAAACACGTTGTGATCTACTGCCGCAGGAACAAGCTCGGCTACAACCGGCTGGGGCTCACCGTCAGCGCCAAGCTGGCGTGTGCGGTGAAAAGAAACCGCATCAAGCGTTTGTTCCGTGAGGCTTACCGTCTCAACGAGGACAAATTTGCCGACGGCATCGACCTTGTGCTGGTCGCACGGGTACGGGCCGTAGGCGCAAGCTATCAGGAAATCGAAAAATCGCTGCTGCGTGCCTTGAAGGACAACAAGGTTGCGGCAGCTCGGACATGAAGCGGCTGCTGCTGGCGATGATCCGGTTTTATCGCCGGTATATTTCTCCAAACAAACCGCCCTGCTGCCGGTATATCCCGACCTGCTCGCAGTATGCGATCGAGGCCATCGAGAAATACGGTGCACTCAAGGGCGGCTGGCTGGCGTTTAAGCGCATCTGCCGCTGCAATCCTTTCTCTAAGAGAGGACTCTATGACCCGGTTCCTTAATTCGTCCGAAACCACACTTTCGGACGAGGAGGACATACCACGTCAAACGCGGATATGTCCCGGGCGAAAATCTGCGCGTCGCTCTGCGGCACACAGATTTTCTTTCTTGTATAAATTCTGAGGCACATATCCCCGGAATTTATGGAAATTCGGAGAATTTCCGATGAAATACCGCCTTACGGCGGTAAAGTGAGGATTTTGCTTTGCAAAATCCTTTTCACTGTGTCGTTTTACAATTTAACATGGAGGTTTTTATGACCCTGGATCAACTTTCTAACCTGATCAAAGATCCGAAGCTGTTCGGTATTTTGATCGTTCGACCGTTCGGCCTGCTCCTGCAGTGGCTGTACAGCATTGTACAGAACTACGGTCTTGCCGTTATCCTGTTCGCGCTGCTGGTAAAGCTGGTCTGCATCCCGCTGACCATCAAGAGCAAGAAGAGTATGCTCGCCATGAGCGCGATGAACGCCGAGCTCCAGCAGCTGCAGAAGAAGTACGCGAACAACCGTGTCAAGCTGAACGAAGAGATGCAGAAGCTGTATGAGAAGCACGGCGTCAGCCCGATGAGCGGCTGTCTGCCCAACCTCATCCCGCTGCCGATCATGATGGGTCTGTACTACGCGGTTCAGCAGCCGCTGCAGTACATCGTCGGCCTGAGCCGCGAGACAGTTATCGCATTGGCGCAGATGATCGGTCTGGATCAGCTTGCGGGCGCAAACTACACCGTTCAGATCCTGATCGCCGAGAAGCTGAACGCTTTCGTGGACGGAAGCGGCCATTTCTCGGATGCTGTTACCAACTGCCTGCAGAGCGGCGAGACCATTTTCCCGCTGGATTTCCACTTCTTTGGTCTGAATCTGGCTGATACACCGTCTATCTCTCATCCGAGCATTATCTGGATCATCCCGATCCTGTCTGGTCTGACCGCATTCCTGTCCTCTTACATCATGCAGAAGATGCAGGGCACGCAGAACTCTGCGGCAGCAGGTCAGATGAAGATGCTCAACTTTATGATGCCGCTGATGTCGCTGTACTTTGCGTTCATTCTTCCGGGTGCGATCGGCATCTACTGGATCTTCAACAACGTATTTACCTGCGTACAGGAGATCATCCTCACCAAGACGCTCCGCGGCAAGCAGGAGGCCAAGCAGGCTGCTGAGGCTGCCCGCATCGAGGCAGAGAAGCAGGCCAAACGTGAAGCACACAAGGCTGCACAGAAGCAGCAGTCCCAGAACGCAAAGAACAAAAAGGGGGACAAGTAAATCATGCAGAAGTTTTTAGAGGCTACCGGTGAAAACCGTGACGCAGCAGTCGAGAATGCTCTCAAGCAGCTCGGTCTGGAGCGCGACGATGTATCGGTAGAGGTACTCGAGATCGGCAAAAAGGGCTTTCTGGGTATCGGCGCAACGCCGGCACGCGTGCGCGTGACCTATGAAGCACCGGATATTCCAGCGGCAAAGCCGGAGGTAAAGCGTGAGGAGCGCAAGCCCGCTCCCAAGGCTGAGCCGAAGCAGGAGAAGCCTGCTGTCAAGGCGGAAAAGCCGGCTCCGAAGCAGGAGAAACCCGCTGAGAAGCCGCAGAAGCTGTCCATCACCACGGATGATAACACGCCTCGTCTGGTAAAGGCTGCTCCGGCAGACTTTGTACCGGAAAAGCTGGAGTTTGAGCGTCCGCCGCGCCGTGAGCGCAGCGACCGTCCGCGCCGTGACCGCAGCGACCGCAATGGCCGTGACCGCCGTCCGCGCCGCCCGCGTGAGGACCGTCCGATCACGCCGTCCGTTCCCAAGGAGCGTGAGCTGATCCCGGTTTCCGAAGCAGGCATGCAGCAGGCGGAAAAGCTGGCTACCGATTTTGTAACCGGCCTGCTGGCAAAGATGGGCGTTGAGGGTCAGGTTAAGACCCTGCCTCAGGTAGAGTGCGACCAGCTCCGTCTGGAGATTTCCGGTCCGGATATGGGCCCGATCATCGGCCGCCGCGGCGACACGCTGGATGCCATCCAGTACCTCGGCTCTCTGGTGCTGAATAATGCACTGGATGAGCACGTTCGTCTGTCTGTCGATACCGAAAACTACCGCGAGAAGCGCGCGGAAAGCCTGGAGCGTCTGGCCCGCAAGATGGCGATGAAGGTCGTTAAGGCGCATCGCTCCATGACGCTTGAGCCGATGAACCCGTATGAGCGCCGCATCATCCATGCCGCGCTGCAGGACTTCAACGGTGTGACCACCTATTCGACCGGCACCGAGCCGGGTCGCCGCGTTGTTATTGCGCCGGATAACAGCTATCGCAACCGCGGTTAAATCGGGGTATTCGTTATGAACGATACGATTGCCGCAATTTCCTCCTCCGGCGGACCGATCGGTTTGATCCGCGTGTCGGGTGAACGCGCAATCGAAGCGATAAATGCCGTTTTTCAGGCGAAGAACGGCAAGCCGCTTACGGAAGCACCCTCGCAGAAGCTGGTTTACGGCACACTGACGGACAAGTCCGGCAATGTGATCGACTGCTGCTACGCTGTCGCGCTGCACGCACCGCACACCTATACGGGTGAAACGATGGCGGAGCTGCAGTGCCACGGCTCGACAGCCGTGCTGTGTGCCGGTCTGGACGCTCTGTTCGCGCAGGGCGTGCGGCAGGCAGAGGCAGGTGAGTTTACTCGCCGCGCCTTCTTAAATGGCAAAATGGGCCTTTCTGAGGCCGAAGCCGTGCATGATCTGATCACCGCGCGCACCGCAGAAGCGGCGCAGAATGCGGCGGCACAGGTCATGGGCGCGGTCGGCTCTCCCGTGCAGCAGATGCGCGATGAGCTGCTCGGCATGGTGGCGCATTTTCACGCGGTCGTGGATTTCCCGGACGAGGACATTGATCCGGTGCTGTTCGAGGACGCCGCAGCGCTGCTGCACCGCACGACAAGCCGTCTGTACAGCATGGCAGAAAGCTATGAGCGCGGCCGTATTCTTAGAGAAGGCGTACCGTGCGTTATCCTCGGAAGGCCGAACGCCGGCAAGTCCACGCTGCTGAACACGCTGCTCGGCCGCGAGCGGGCGATCGTGACTGATATTCCGGGCACGACCCGCGATCTCATCGAGGAGAATGTCAAGGTCGGACAGATTCTGCTTCGCGTGACCGACACCGCCGGTCTGCGCAACACGGACGATCCGGTGGAGCAGGCGGGCATTGACCGGGCGATGGCGGAGGCTTCGGCTTCCTCGCTCATCCTGGCTGTGTTCGACGGCTCCAAGCCCATCAGCGACGAGGATATGCTCGTGCTGGCACGCTCGGCAGGCCACCGCGCGATCGCGGTTGTGAACAAGGTCGATCTGCCGCAGCAGCTGGATGAAAAGCTGCTGAAAAAGCACTTCCTGCACATTGTGCCGCTTTCTGCGAAAACCGGTGACGGACTGGATAAGCTGCTCAATCTTATCCCGCGAACCGTGGGTCTGGGAGACGGCGCGTTTGACGGTGCGCTCATCACCAACGCAAGACAGGCGGCGGCGCTGGCGCGTGCTGCCGAACGCTGTGAAGCGGCGCTGTATGCGGCGCAGTCCGGTATGACGCCGGATGCGGTCGTGATGGATGCCGAGGGCGCGATTACCGCACTGGGCGAGATCACCGGTGAAACTGTGACCGATGCCGTTGTCACCCGCATTTTCAGCGACTTCTGCGTCGGAAAGTGACGCTGCTGCAGCTGTTATTAAGAGAAATTGCACTTAAAATTCAGAGAGGACGTTTGCAATCTGTGCAAACGTCCTCTTTTATTTTGCGCTGAAATCGTGTATGATATATACTGTATGTTTACCGGATGATTGCAGGATGATTAACAGATGACTGCGAGTGAAAAATGGAATAAAAACCACTTGTGCACAACCTCTATCCGGCGGTATACGAGATATAGTGGATAACCCAAAAAATTGCCCTATATTCAACTACTTATTGTAATAATAAAATGAAAATAAAACTGTATGTATAAAAATGTGGTCAAAAACTCACAAGTTATCAACAGTATCCACAGAGTTATCAACAGTTACGCACAGGTTTCACACAACCGAAATCACAGGAATTTTTTGAAAGGGGAGAGAGCGCCAATGACGGTTTTTCCGGCAGAGAGCTTTGATGTAGCGGTGATCGGCGCCGGTCATGCCGGTATTGAGGCGGCACTGGCTGCAGCACGTTTGGGTGCAAAAACAGCGTGTTTTTCGATCAATTTGGACGCCGTAGGCAATATGCCGTGCAATCCGGCGATCGGCGGCACAGCCAAGGGACACCTTGTACGCGAGATAGATGCGCTCGGCGGTGAGATGGCGCGTGCGGCTGACGCGGCCTGCATCCAGTACCGCATGCTCAACCGCGGCAAGGGACCGGCAGTGCACTCGCTGCGTGCACAGGCCGACCGCATTAAATACAGAGAGTATATGAAGCACACGCTTGAGCGGCAGGAAAACCTGTTTCTCATGCAGGACGAGATCGTTTCCGTTGAGGTGGAGAACGGTGCCGTTTCCGCGGTTGTTACCGCTATCGGTGCACGCCATCCGGTCAAGGCGGCTGTCATTGCGTCCGGCACATTCCTCGGCGGACGTGTGATCATCGGCGAGTACACCCGTGAATCCGGTCCGGACGGCATGGCGGCAGCCAAGCCACTCACCGAGTCGCTGCGCGGTCTGGGACTGCGGCTGCAGCGGTTTAAGACGGGTACGCCGCCACGCATCAATCGCCGTTCAATCAATTATACCGATCTGGCGGAGCAGGCCGGTGAGGATGAGATCATCCCGTTTTCGTTCGAGACCGACCATCCGCCGGACAACCGCGCGGTGTGTTATCTGACCTACACGACCGCGAAAACACATGAAATCATCCGCGCAAATCTGAGCTGTTCGCCGCTGTACGGCGGCCAGATTGAGGGCGTAGGACCGCGCTATTGTCCGTCTATCGAGGACAAAGTGGTGCGCTTTGCGGATAAGCCGCGCCATCAGCTGTTCCTTGAGCCGATGGGTCTGGACACCGAGGAGGTCTATGTGCAGGGCTTCTCGTCGTCCATGCCGTTCGATGTGCAGCGCGAGATGCTGCGCTCGGTCAAGGGATTGGAGAACGCGGAGATTATGCGGCCGGCGTACGCCATCGAATATGACTGCATCGACCCGCTGGAGCTGCGGCCGACGCTCGAGACCAAAAAGGTGCCCGGACTGTACGGCGCAGGCCAGTTCTGTGGCTCGTCCGGCTATGAGGAGGCGGCTGCGCAGGGACTGGTTGCGGGCATCAATGCTGCGCTCAAAATCAAGGGTGAGAAGCCGCTTGTACTCGACCGTGCGGACGGCTACATCGGTACGCTGATCGACGATCTGGTGACGCGCGGCACGAGCGAACCCTACCGCATGATGACCTCACGCTCGGAGTATCGCCTGCTCCTGCGGCAGGATAACGCAGATGAGCGTCTGGTGCCGATTGGTGTTCGAGTTGGCTTAAATCCGCCGGAACGCGGAGAGAAAGTACGTAAAAAGTACGAAGCCGTGCAGGCAGAGATCGACCGTACAGCCTCGGTCGGCGTTGCGCCGAGCGATAAATTGAACGGCTTTCTTGCGGGCAAAAACTCCACACCGCTCAAGGCGGGCTGCAAGCTGATCGACCTGCTGCGCCGTCCGGAACTCAGCTATGCGGACCTTGCAATGTTCGATCCTGAGCGTCCGGAGCTGCCTGCTGTTATCCGTGAGCAGGCGGAAATTCGCGTCAAATACGCGGGCTATATCGAGCGACAGATGCGTGATGTGGAGCAGTACCGTAAGCTGCAGAGCCGCCCGCTGCCGCTCGATCTGGACTACAACGAGGTGGACTCGCTGCGACTGGAGGCACGCCAGAAACTGAACGCCGTCAAGCCGCTGAATTTTGGTCAGGCGGCCCGTATTTCGGGCGTTTCACCGGCGGATATCACGGCGCTGATGATCTACATTGAGACCCATAAAAAGGAGGAAAAGGCATGACCGAACGCGAGCTTTTGACAGCCGGTCTGCGCGAGCTGGGCATCGCAGAGTGTCCGTCTGCAGCGGACAATTTACTGCGCTATTCCGAGATTCTGCGTGAGAAAAACAAGGTTATGAATCTGACCGCCATTACCGATCCGACCGAAATCGTGACCCGGCATTTCCTCGATTGCGCGGCACTTGCACTATATATGCCGCAGGATGGACGCGTGCTCGATGTGGGAACGGGAGCCGGTTTTCCGGGCATGCCGCTGGCGATTCTGTGCCCGCAGACCGAGTTTGTGCTGCTTGATGCACTGCGCAAGCGCATTGATTTTCTAAATGAAGTCATTGCCGATCTGGGTCTGACCAACGTCACGGCGGTGCATGCCCGTGCGGAGGATTACGCCAGAGACAACCGCGGCACGTTTGATCTGGCGGTGTCGCGTGCGGTAGCCGATCTGCGCGTGCTGAGTGAACTTGCGCTGCCGATGGTCAAGGTCGGCGGTGCGTTCCTCGCCATGAAGGCCGAGGACTGCACAGAGGAAGTCGAAGCAGCGGCAAACGCCCGCACGATTCTCGGTGCGCCGGACGCTGAAGTGCTGCACTACACTGTGCCGTTCGATGAGGTTTCCCGCGCCATCGTGCGCCTGCAGAAAACGCAGGAAACACCGGAAAAGTATCCGCGCCGCTTCAAGAAAATACAGACTTCGCCGCTGTAAATCAGGCGAGAAATATACGGAAAGTACCCCTCTGTACGGAAAATTACAGAGGGTATTTTTTGCCCAAAAATAGGGAAAAATTATAGATATCAGATATAATTTGTCATATTTTCGTTGAATTTTGCAGATTACGCGGTCGATTTTACTTGTCAATATGTAATTATATGGTAATCTATTACCGAGGGCGACATTCTGCTGGTGGTGCGGCAGAGATAAGCGCGAATAAAATGAACGAATAAGACGAATTGGAGAGTGGTTAACCATGATGTCTGTATTAACGCTGGTTTCCGGCAAAGAGGATCGCACACTGCGGCGTATTCGTGTGAGTGAGATTGCGCGCAATCCCAATCAGCCGAGGAAATATTTTGATCCGGAGGCAATTGCGCAGCTGGCAGAGAGCATTCGGCAGTACGGCGTACTCAATCCGCTGACTGTACGGCGTGCGCCCGGAGGCGGTTACGAGCTGGTGGCAGGGGAGAGGAGACTGCGCGCTGCGCGTGTTGCAGGACTCAACGACGTACCGTGTCTGCTGATTGCGGCAGATAACGAGGATTCCTCGGCGATTGCGCTCGTGGAGAACCTGCAAAGGCGTGATCTGGATTTTTTCGAGGAAGCCTACGGTTTCAAGCGTCTGATTGATCAGTACGGACTAACGCAGGAGGAAGCCGCGCGTAAAGTAGGGAAAACACAGTCTGCAGTGGCGAATAAGCTGCGTCTGCTGCGGCTTTCTCCGCAGAATATGGAATTGATTCGCAGTGCGAACCTTACAGAGCGGCACGCGCGCTGTCTGCTGCGTCTGCATGATGATGAGGAACGGATGAACGCAACGCACTATATTATCGAGAACGAATTAAACGTCAGCCGATCGGAGGAGTATATCGAGAACCTGCTGGAGCAGAAAAAGCATCCGGAGTTAGCGGAGCCGCCGCATAAGGATAATGTTGTGCGGCTTATTAAGGATGTGCGGTTTTTCCTGAATACGCTCAATCGGGCGGTCGGCGTAATGGTGGACGCCGGAATCGGTGCAACCGTAGACCGGCAGGAAAACGAGGATGGAATTACGCTGACAATCAATATTCCGCACGCAAAGAGCTGATGTTTCACGTGAAACACTTTTGTTTCACAGGAGGGCGGATTTTGTTTCACGTGAAACATTTAATGGTCGCTTGTGAAGCGAACTTGACTTGCCTGCCCGGCAGGGGCACAAGAGGGTAGACACCTACGGTTTCCACCCTCTTGTGAAGCACCCCTTTCCCTTTAGGAAGCACGGCGAAAATCGGAGAGCGGCAACTGCTGCGAAAAAGGGGAACGGCAGTTGGATTACTCTTGTATGACTTTCGTAGACTATTCGCAGTTCACAGATAATGTACTGCTACACATGTCAGCTACTCTACGCAGGCGCGACATGACAGTGTCGCGCGATCTTTTTACGTGCTGTTACGGACAGCACTTCTGGGTAAAGTTGGAGAAAGTCGGAAAGCGTGTAGAAGTATATAATAAGGTAAGAGAGCCGAACGGCTCTCTTTTGTTTCACGTGAAACAAAAGCCGGTTGATTTACCAGTTGTATCCTATAAAACGGCAAAATACTTGATGTTTCACGTGAAACAGCTGTAAAAATACTGCGATTGCTTTGCAATTAAAAGTGCAATGTGATATAATGAAATCCGTAGAAAAAAACCATGGACGAGAGGAAATGACTATGGGGAAGATTATCGCGTTTGCCAATCAAAAGGGCGGCGTGGGAAAAACTACAACCGCTATCAACCTCGCGGCAGCGTTGTCGGAGCGCGAAAAGCGCGTTCTGCTGTGTGATTTCGATCCACAGGGCAATGCAACCTCCGGTTTTGGCGTGGATCCGCGCTCACTGGAAACCTCGATTTACGACCTGATCGTAGCCGATCAACCGGATGTCAAGAGCGCCATCGTATCGACTAAGTGGGTTGATCTGCTGGGCGCGAATGTTAATCTGGCGGGCGCTGAGTTGGATTTGATTGGAATGTCCGACCGGGAGTATCGTCTGAAAAACGTACTCGATCAGGTGAAGGACGATTACGACTATGTATTTATCGACTGTCCGCCGTCACTCGGTCTACTGACTCTCAACTGCCTGTGTGCAGCCGACAGCTTTCTGGTGCCGCTGCAGTGCGAGTATTACGCGCTCGAAGGTCTGAGTCAGCTGATGACGACCGTGCGCATGGTAAAGAAGGCACTCAACCGCAAGCTGGTGATGGAAGGCGTGCTGCTGACTATGTTTGACGGACGCACCAATCTGTCGATTCAGGTGGTTGAGGAAGTGAAAAAGCACTTCCCAGGCGAGGTATTTTCGGCTGTTGTGCCGCGTAATGTGCGTCTGAGTGAAGCGCCGAGCCACGGCAAGCCCATAACGGCATACGACAGAATGTGCCGCGGCGCAGAGGCTTATCTGGCTCTTGCGGACGAGATTCTGAAGAAAAATGACCGAAAGGGGAGAAGCTGATGGCAGGCGCAAAAATGGGTCTGGGCGGCGGCTTGTCCAACCTTTTCGGCAGTGATACCAGCGATTTGATGGAAGAAAGTCTGGATAACGGCACAAAAAAACTGCCTTTGGCAAAAATCGAGCCGAATCCCGATCAGCCGAGGAAGGCCTTTGATCAGGTATCTCTGGACGAGTTGGCAGAGAGCATTCGCCTGCACGGTGTCATCACACCAATCACGGTACGCAAGGGCGAGAAGGATGGCTACTACCAGATCATTGCAGGTGAGCGCCGCTGGCGTGCAGCACGTCAGGCAGGCCTGGAAGACATTCCTGCGATGGTGCTTGAGGCTGAAGAAGACGAGGTCATGGAGCTGGCACTGATCGAAAATCTGCAGCGGCAGGACCTGAACCCGATCGAAGAAGCCGAAGGTTATGAGCGTCTGATGAAGCAGTTTGGACTGACGCAGGAGCAGGTTTCCAAGCGCGTGGTCAAGTCACGTTCGGCGGTAGCAAATGCACTGCGTCTGCTGGCTTTGCCGACCGAGGTGCGTACGATGGTCAGCGAAGGCGAAATCTCCGGCGGTCACGCGCGGGCAGTCCTTGCGGTAAACGAGGAGGATAAGCGCGTAGAGGCAGCCAGACAGATGGTCGGCCTGTCGGTCCGTCAGTCGGAGGCGCTGGCCAAGCGCATGAACAAAAAACCGGTCGAAAAGCCTGAGCAGCCGCCTGAGGTTTCCGTGGACTACATTGCCGAGCTGGAGAAGGAGCTGGAGGGCGTCCTCGGACGCAAGATCAGCATTCAGCAGGGTAAGCACAGCGGCCAGCTGACGTTGGAATACTACGGCGCAGAGGATTTGGAGCGGCTCAGTGAAGCACTCCGAAACCTGCGTGTATAAAGGAGGCAAGCAATGGACGAGCAGAATAAGCAGCCGGAACAGAACAAACCGGAGAAAAAGCTCAGCCGCACCACGCTGACCTTTTATATCGTCGGACTGTTTTCTGTAGCAATTGCGCTGATTCTGATCAGCTATGTGGCGCAGTCGCGTGCGGACAAGCAGGTCGAAAACCTGAGCTCGCAGCTGACACAGCAGCAGACCGTGGCACAGGGCGCAACCCAGAAAGTGGAAGATTTGCAGAAGCAGTACGACATGCAGAATACTGCACTGGATAAGGTGCGCAAGACGCTCGACAATGAGCAGGCGGCAACCGATGTAGTCGGCGCGACCGAGCGGCGCATGGAGGAGCGTGAGGTGTACCAGTACCTTGCGCAGATCGGCGTTTCTCTGGCGGCTAAGCAGACCGCGGATGCCCGCAAGACCTACGACGAAATGCTGACGAAATACAGCGAGGAGCGTTTGCTGGGCAGCAGCGAGGATGGCTTTGATGAGAACATCAGCAAACTGTTCCAGTCGGCCAAAGCGACACTGGAGCAGGCTGAGCAAGCGCAGGATGCAGAGCCGAACGACACGGCAGAATAACATGTATATAATGTAAAAGGAGATATAGAAACAATGCTGGATATCAAATTTGTCCGCACCAATCCGGATGCGGTAAAGGAAAACATCAAGAAGAAGTTCCAGGACGAGAAGATCCCGATGGTTGACGAGGTCATCGAGTTTGACGCGAAGTACCGTGCAGCCAAGACCCGCTGTGACGAGCTGCGTGCACAGCGCAACAAGAAGTCCAAGGAGATCGGCGGTCTGATGGCAAAGGGCCAGAAGGAAGAAGCCGAGAAGATCAAGGCCGAGGTTAAGGCAATGGCCGATGAGATGACCAAGCTCGAGGAGGATGAAAAGACCTTCGCTGAGGAAGTCAAGAACCGTATGATGGTCATCCCGAACATCATTGACCCGTCCGTTCCGATCGGCAAGGACGACTCCGAGAATGTTGAGATTGAGAAGTTTGGTGATCCGGTCGTTCCGGATTTCGAGGTTCCGTATCACGTTGATATTATGGAGTCCTTCGACGGCATCGACCTCGATGCTGCACGCCGCACCTCAGGCAACGGCTTCTACTACCTGAAGGGCGATATTGCCCGTCTGCATTCCTCCATCCTGTCCTACGCACGCGACTTCATGATCGACCGCGGCTTTACCTACTACATTCCGCCGTTCATGATCCACGGTGATGTCGTTAAGGGCGTTATGTCTTTTAAGGAAATGGAGAACATGATGTACAAGATCGAGGGCGAGGACCTGTACTTGATCGGTACCTCCGAGCACTCCATGATCGGCAAGTTCATCGACACCATCAACGATGAGGAAACCCTTCCGCAGACCCTGACCAGCTACTCTCCGTGCTTCCGTAAGGAAGTCGGCGCACACGGCATCGAGGAGCGCGGCGTATACCGTATTCACCAGTTTGAGAAGCAGGAAATGGTTGTTGTCTGCAAGCCGGAAGAGAGCAAGATGTGGTATGACAAGCTGTGGCAGAACACGGTTGACTTCTTCCGTTCGATGGACATTCCGGTTCGCACGCTCGAGTGCTGCTCCGGTGACCTGGCTGACCTGAAGGTTAAGTCCTGCGACGTAGAGGCATGGTCTCCGCGCCAGAAGAAGTACTTCGAGGTCGGCTCCTGCTCCAACCTCGGCGACGCACAGGCTCGCCGTCTGGGCATCCGTGTCCGCGGCAAGGAGAATCCGAAGGAGCTGTACTTCGCACACACGCTGAACAACACCGTTGTTGCACCTCCGCGTATGCTGATCGCATTCCTCGAGAACAATCTGCGTGAGGACGGCTCGGTTGCAATTCCGAAGCCGCTGCAGCCGTATATGGGCGGCATGACTGAGATCCGCAGAAAGTAATTTATCTTACTATAGAAACTATAGAAAAAAGGAGAGATTCCAATGCAGGTTGGTATTAAGAGTGAGAAGAAGTTCATCGTAACCAAGGATCAGCTGGCATGCAATGTAGGCAGCGGTCTGGTATCCGTGTTTGCCACCCCGATGATGATCGCAGCTATCGAGAACACTGCAGCAGGCAGTGTAGCTGGTGAGCTGGAAGAGGGTAAGACCACGGTCGGCACGCTGGTAAACGTAAGCCACGTTGCCGCTACGCCGGAGGGCATGGAGGTTCGTATCGAGACCGAGCTGACCGAGATCGCGCCGAACGGCAAGATGCTCACCTTCAAGGTTGCCGCATATGATGAGGCAGGCCTGATCGGTGAGGGCACGCATCAGCGCGCTATCGTAGCGAAGGAGCGCTTTGAGCAGAAGGCACAGAGCAAGCTGTCCAAGTAAAAATAAGCAAAAGAAAAACGCTGTGGAGAGATTCCACAGCGTTTTTTTGCTGGTGCGGGTAACAGGACTTGAACCTGCACGTCGAGGACACCAGAACCTAAGGGGTATGTCACCTTAGTGAAAGATTTTCAGAGCCCTCCATATCATAAGGGAAGGGCATCTTTTCCAACGTTTCAAAAGATATTTCGGTCGTGACCGGCCGAACACCTGCTAAATCATAGCATACTCTGCCGGAAAAGTATAGCATGATTATAGCTTTACGGGAGGAAATTTCTGCTGCCGCATGACACGGTTGGTAATGTGAGTATGATGCATTATAAATCTGAATGCGATCCCGAAATCCGAGGTCACTGCCCTGCAATTTATTCATCTTTTTCGCGTAAGCGACTGCGATGCAAATAGTATTCTTCCCCTAATCCTTCGGCTCTAAAATATGCACGAGCATAGTCCAGCAGCTTTTGCTTGGCATTTAGAAACCAACGATTTTCCGGTTCGATTTGCAAGACATACTGCACACTTCCTATTAGGTGTGTCATATATGTAGGGCAGCGAATTGGTTGACCGTCTTCGAGAAAATTCAACCGATTACCGTGTACGATGCTGTCCTCTATGCCAAACTTCAAAGTATAGTAAATTTCCTGCCGCAGGTTTCGTTTATAGCTGCTGGGGATAGAGAGCTTTTCATTGACGACCAAGCCTGTTACTGTCTGCCGGTCAGCATTGCTGATGAAATGTGTTTTCGCTTCATTCAATTCAAAGCCCATCTCAAACAATATTTTTTTGACTTTTTGATAGACTCCGTAAAGCGGACGGTCGGAGGAAAAGGTCATATCATCGCAATAGCGAGTATAGGTGATTTGGCGTTGGTTACACCAGCGACCGATCTGGTCATCAAAACGACGCATGACGATATTGGAGAGCGCAGGAGATGTTGGTGAGCCTTGTGGAAGAGCATCATTTTTGCAGCACAGAGAAGTCAGCAGAAAGCCGACCTGCTTCGATACATAGCGGGTGTTGAAAGCTGCGCAGAGGACTTGCTCAAAAGAGATGCTTCCGAAAAAATCGGTAATATCCAGTTTTAGAAGGTTCTTTTTCCCAATATGTGGCTCTGCATTTTTGCGAGTAGAGCTTCCTTTTTGATAAGCAGTTGCAAATTTTGAAACAGGGAGCTGTGAAAGAATTTTATCCTTGATTGGGCCCAAACAAAATTGAAGTCTGATACTTGGTATGTATAGGCTGCGATAAGTACCATCTTTTTTGGGGAGAAATGCTTTTTTATACTCTTTTTGGATGTGATTGACAATGTGGTTTAATTCACCACAGCTTATGTCAAAGAAACCGGCCAGCTGCTCGGCATCATAAAGAAATGGCATATTGGGGTGGACAGAATGGTAATCCAAAACCATATTTGCTGCTTCTAACGGTCCGAACTTCTTCACAAAAGCCGCATCGCACGGCTCAAAGGTCACACAGCTTCCTTCTATTTTCATGTGTAGCGTCCTCCCAAAAATCAGCCCTTTGCAGTACAAAATGGTCTGATTAAGCGGAGGCGAATCGAGAATCATGAAGTGATTGGCTATTCGCCGGAGCGTATCAGATTTGGGCATCGCTATGCGATGCGGATAACCTTGAAATCCAGAACAGCGACTCGCTGTCCCTCCTAAAGAAATTGGCTTTAGG
>NZ_CDRQNY010000021.1:0-44923 GCF_977037065.1 Butyricicoccus sp.
GTGCGGCAGCACGCATAAAATAGAATTTGCGGAGCAAATTCATAAAAAGTCGGGGCGTGTACCTGACTTTTTATACAAGGGAAGAAAAAATGTGCCCGCAGGGCGCGGTTTTTCTTCAGTATTCGCTCGAAAGCGTGGTTTCGAGCGAGAGGCTGCTCGAAAAACGAAGTTTTTCGACAGTCTCACGCCCGCTCATTTTTGAGCGGGCGTTTTTTCGTCTCACAGGCATAGCATAAAAACAGCTCAGGCATTGCTGAGCTGTTTTATGCACTTTATGCAGTTAGTTCTTGAGACTCTGAATCGGAGCCGGAATACGGCCGCCGCGGTTAATGAACTTCGCGGGAGAACCGGTCTTGATCGGCATGATCGGTGCAGAGCCAAGCAGACCGCCGAACTCAACCATATCGCCGACTCCCTTGCCGATGGCCGGGATAACGCGGACAGCGGTGGTCTTGGTGTTGACAACGCCGATTGCGATTTCGTCCGCAATCAGGCCGGAGATGACCTCAGCAGTGGTGTCACCCGGAACAGCAACCATGTCGATACCAACCGAGCATACCGCAGTCATTGCTTCGAGCTTCTCAAGGGTCAGTGCGCCTGCCTGAGCCGCCGCAATCATGCCCTCGTCCTCGGAAACCGGAATGAATGCGCCGGACAGACCGCCGACACTCGAGGATGCCATAACGCCGCCCTTCTTAACGGCATCGTTCAGCATAGCGAGGATTGCGGTCGTGCCGCAGCCGCCGCAGACCTCCAGACCGACTTCCTCCAGAATACGCGCAACCGAGTCACCGATAGCCGGCGTCGGTGCGAGAGACAGGTCAACGATGCCGAACGGCACGCCCAGGCGCTGGCTTGCCAGTGTGCCAACCAGCTGACCCATACGGGTGATCTTGAACGCAGTTTTCTTGATCACGTCGGCAACCTCGCCGATGGAGCAGTCGCCTGCACGGCGAATTGCGGACTGCACAACGCCCGGACCGGACACGCCGACATTGATAACGGTCTCCGGCTCACCGATACCGTGGAACGCACCGGCCATGAACGGGTTATCGTCTACCGCATTGGCAAAAACGACCAGCTTGGAGCAACCCATGGAATCGTTATCCTTGGTCAGCTCTGCGGTCTGCTTGATGATACGGCCCATCAGTGCAATGGCATCCAGATTAACGCCTGCCTTGGTGGATGCAACATTGACGGACGAGCAGACCAGATTGGTCTCTGCCATCGCCTCCGGAATGGAGTTGATCAGGATCTCATCGCCCTTGGCGAAGCCCTTCTGCACCAGAGCCGAGAAGCCGCCGACAAAGTTAACGCCGGTGGTCGCAGCGGCACGGTCAAGCGCCTTGGCCAGCGGCACATAGCTGTTCGCCGAGGAGGTCGCACCGACCATGGCGATCGGCGTAACCGAAATACGCTTGTTGATGATCGGGATACCAAGCTCGCGCTCAATCTGCTCACCGGTGGCAACCAGCTTTTCCGCACGGCGCGTTACCTTGTCGTATACCTTGTCCGCCAGCACATTTACATCATCCGCCGCAAGGTCGCGCAGCGAAATGCCCATCGTGATGGTACGGATGTCGAGGTGCTCCTCCTCGATCATCTTAATGGTTTCCAGAATATCTTTCGTGTTGATCATAGACATTTAACTAAACCTCCTGAGAAATTGAGAGTTGAGAATCGGTTACCTGCTCTCGATTCCGTCAATTTGTCAGATTTTGTGCATTGCGTCGAAGATGTCCTCGTGCATGGTGTGGATCTTCATGCCGAGCTCCTCGCCGTCCTTATCCAGCAGGTCGATGAGCGTGTTGAAGTCCACGGTGCACTTATCAATGTTTACCAGCATGACCATTGCAAACACATCTTCCATTACGTTCTGCGAAATGTCGATGATGTTGACCTGATGCTCATAGAGCGTGTTCGAGATCTTGGCGATGATACCGGTACGATCCTTGCCTGTTACTGTGATTACTGCGCGCATGTTGATTCCTCCATTTTTGCGTATATGTTAATTTATCACAAACAAATGAATAATGGAAAATTGAGAATCCGTCGTTCTCAATTATTCTCCGGCTTCCACCACAGCATTGATAATGCTGTTGGAAACCAGAAAGCCCTGTTCGGTGAGATACCACCGTGTACCCTCGTGAGCGGCAAGGCCGTGCTTTTCCAGCATGCGGAATACCTGCTCGTAAGGAGCCGCACTGACATGGTATCGGTTTTCGAGATCGTGCATATCCGCACCGTCCGAGGTACGCAGACGCACCATCAGGTATTCGCCCTGCCGCCGGAAGTCCGAGACCTCCTCCTCGTCCTGCGGGATGCTCTCACCGCTGATATAAGCCCTGATATCCCGGGCAAACGCGAACCGGCGGCCATTCAGGAAGGAATGGGCGCCCGGTCCCAGGCCGAGATAGTCGGAAAGATCCCAGTATTTGAAATTATGCCGGGAACGAAAACCCGGTTTTGCGAAATTTGATATTTCATAGTGCTCGAAGCCGTTCCTGCCGAGCAGTCTGCACATGGCAAGATAGGTATCTGCCTGCGTGTCGTCATCCGGCAGAACCGGATTTTCACGTCCCATCGGTGTTGCAGGCTCCAGTTTGAGCCCGTAGCACGATAAATGCTGCGGCGCAAGTGTCAGGCACTGCTCCACCGAATCGAGAAACTGCGCTTGCGTCTGATTCGGCAGGCCGTACATCAAGTCAAGGCTGATGTTGGTAAAGCCACACCGCCGCGCAAGCTGCACTGCTGTCTGCGCCTGTGCAAAGTCGTGGATACGGCCGATGCGTTTAAGCTCGGTGTCGTGCGCCGCCTGCACGCCAAACGAGAGCCGGTTGACGCCGTGCTTATGCATGGCCTCCAGCACCGCTTGATCCGTGCTCTCCGGATTGCATTCCACCGTGATTTCGGCGTTTTCCGCAATTGCAAAGCATGCCCCGACCGCCTGTAAAATCTCGCTGAGATAGCCTGCGCCAAGGCAGGTCGGCGTGCCGCCGCCGATGTACACGGTATCGACCGTGTAACCGGAACAGCGTTCGCCGTACGCCTTTATATCACGAATCAGCGCCGCCGTGTAATCGGCTTTGAGTGACGCATCCGTGATCGAATAAAAATCGCAGTACGCGCACTTTTTCACGCAGAACGGGATGTGCAGGTAGAGGCCGAGCGGCTTGCCGCCTGTTGCAGCGTTAGTTTTCCTCATCGAGTTTAAGCACAGCCATAAAAGCCTCGGTCGGCAGCTGAACCGTGCCGAGCGCACGCATCTTCTTCTTGCCTTCCTTCTGCTTTTCAAGCAGCTTCTTCTTTCGGGTGATATCGCCGCCGTAGCACTTAGCCAGTACGTCCTTGCGAAGCGCCTTGACGGTTTCACGAGCGATGACCTTGCCGCCGATGGCTGCCTGGATCGGCACCTCGAACAGCTGGCGCGGAATATTTTCCTTCAGCTTTTCGCAGATACGGCGGGCACGGCCGTAGGCCTTGTCGCGGTGCGCGATAAAGGACAGCGCATCCACCTGATCGCCGTTGAGCAGCATATCGACCTTGACGAGATCGCTCTTGCGGTAGTCGATAAATTCATAGTCGAGCGACGCATAACCCTTGGTACGAGCCTTGAGCGCGTCGAAAAAGTCATAAATGATCTCACCGGTCGGCATTTCATAGTGCAGCTCGACCAGATTGGAGTCCAGATACTGCATATCCTTGAAGATGCCGCGTCGGTCCTGACACATCGGCATGATGTTGCCGACAAACTCCTGCGGCGTCATGATGGACGCCTTGACATACGGCTCGCGGGCCTCCTCGATGACATCCGGGCTCGGATAATCGTGCGGATTATCGCAGCGCTGCACGGTGCCGTCGGTCTTGCTGACCTCATAGATAACGCTCGGCAGCGTGGTGACGAGGTCAAGGTCGAACTCGCGTTCGAGCCGCTCCTGAATGATCTCCATGTGCAGCATACCAAGGAAGCCGCAGCGGAAGCCGAAGCCGAGTGCGACCGAGCTTTCCGGCTCAAACGACAGCGCTGCGTCATTGAGCTGCAGCTTTTCAAGTGCGTCGCGCAGGTCAGGGTACTTAGAGCCGTCCTCGGTGTAAATACCGCAGAATACCATCGGACGTGCCGGGCGATAGCCGGGCAGCGCCTCCGGCGTCGGATTTTCCACACCGGTAACGGTATCGCCGACACGAGTGTCGGATACCTTTTTAATAGAGGCGGTAAAGTAGCCTACCTCACCGGCACACAGCTCCTGCTGCGGAGACAGACCGAGCGGCAGCATGTAGCCGCACTCAAGCACCTGAAATTCGGCACCGGTGGCCATCATTTTGACCTTCATGCCCGGGCAGATCTTGCCGTCAAGCAGGCGCATGTAAACGACAACGCCCTTGTACGGGTCGTACTGGCTGTCGAACACGAGCGCACGCAGAGGCGCATCCGCATCGCCCTCCGGCGCCGGAATATCAGTGACGATACGCTCGAGCACCTCGTGAATGTTGATATTCATTTTTGCGGAAATTTCGGGCGAGTCCTCTGCCGGAATGCCGATGATATCCTCGATCTCCTTCTTGACGCGCGGTGCGTCTGCCGCCGGCAGGTCGATCTTGTTGATGACCGGCACGACCTCCAGACCGGCGTCAATGGCAAGATAGGTATTGCCGAGCGTCTGCGCCTCAATACCCTGTGCCGCATCAACAACCAGAAGCGCACCCTCACACGCCGCCAGAGAACGCGAAACCTCATAGTTGAAGTCCACATGTCCCGGGGTGTCGATCAGGTTCATTTCGTAGGTCTTGCCGTTGTCCGCGGTATATTCCATGCGGACAGCGCGCGCCTTGATGGTAATGCCGCGCTCGCGCTCAAGCTCCATATTGTCGAGTAGCTGCTCCTCCATTTCACGCACGGAAACGGCCTTGCACTGCTCCAGCAGACGGTCTGCCAGCGTAGATTTGCCGTGGTCAATATGCGCAATGATGGAGAAATTGCGAATTTGCTCGCGATTTTTCACGTCGAAAGCTCCTTATCTGTAAACTGTAAAGCGAACAAGGTAATACCGCATAATTGAACAAGTGTGATTTGCGAGTAAATTTTGCGTACTGACTATACGCAGTTTTGCGGTAATACTTGCTGTATTACCGTGAAACCGGAACGAAGTCAGGGCGCAAAATTTCCGCAAAGCACCGCAGCTTTCATTGTGCGGTGTTACCTCAAATATAGGCTCATTATAGCATATTTGACAGGGTGTCACAAGCGTTCTTTCGCAGTTTGCGTTTGTTTCTCTGCTGCAAACGTGAATTTTGTATTTTTTCATAAATTTCATTTTCTGATAAGGGGAATTTCATGCAAAGCGGTTATTGCACTATCATGGTGAAGCGGTAAACCAGCAAAGAATTAACAGCGGCTGGCGGTTTGGGTAAAACAAAAAGCACCGAATACATCGGTGCTTTTTTGATTTAGCGCGGCTGACGAGGCTCGAATCGCATCCACACCCCGACCTCTGATTTTATGAAGGTGGAGGAAGCGAGTGTGCTGCGGATAAAAGAAAAACACCGAATTACATCGGTGCCCTTTGATTTGGAGCGGCTGACGAGGCTCGAACTCGCTACCTCCACCTTGGCAAGGTGGCGCTCTACCAGATGAGCTACAGCCGCATATTTAGTTTATTTTCGCGCTAACGCGATTTTTTGACTCGAAGATGGGCTACTTGCCGCTCCGACGCTACATCTCCGGGCGGAATCGCTTTTTCTGCGGAAAAAGCCACGGCGGTTGAAACAATCCACCGGATTGTTTCTAAGAGCCGCCTGCTCTCATTTCAATGTCGCAAAGCGACAATTCAGAGGTTAGAGGGCTACGGCCTCGATTCCTTACTCGAAAGGGATTATTTTTATAATGAGTGCTTGTGGCACTCATTATAAAAATGGTGCCTCCGGGCGGAATCGAACCACCGACACGGGGATTTTCAGTCCCCTGCTCTACCGACTGAGCTACAGAGGCGTTTTTACAGCGCTTGTTTAGTATATTATATTCCCTTGGAAATGTCAACAACTTTTTTCAAAATTTTTTGTATATTCTGCAAGCAGGCGAAAACAGTCACAGAAGCTCAGTCTGCGACTGTATCACTTTTCTCTTCCGTTTTACGGCGGATTTGTCCCCACAACAAGTCCGCCGCTCTATCCTTTTCATGCGGGAGCAGCCACACGGTGCAGCCCAAAATAGTTCAACTGAAACGCGCCTCCTTTATGTATGTCTGGTCATTTATACTGTCTGCCGCCTGCCTTGCCATTTGAAATGTCGGATAGCGTTCTCTGCAAATCTCGTCATTGGCCGGCACGGCAGCCAACACGCTGGTCTGTGAATCAATCGAGCCCAGTTTCCATGCGCTGTTCTCCTTCTTCATGATCGCAGTGATGGTATCCCGATTGACCGGCAGCTCCACCGAAAATCCCTGCTCCGGATTGCCGGAGATTCGTTTATCCCAGACAATGATCTGCGCTTGCACCACTGCCGTCATTCGGTCTGCGGACAGTCTCACGCTGTCAAATCGGCAGTCAGCTGCACCGCAGGACTCGCTGTATTCTACATTTGGGTCGGCAGCCGTCAAAATCCCCTCGTTCAGCGCAATGTATCGTTTCCTGCAGGGATTTTCCTCGGTGTAGTACTGCTCCACCCGTGAAGTGTATGCCGTCTGCAGTTCCGTGCGTTCCCGCTCGGTCAGGTCGGCCGGTGAGTCGGTCTCCGACGGATAGCACCCTATCTGCATCTGCGTTTCCATCGCGCCGAGGAACGCCCTCTGTACATTTTTCGCTTCCTGCGCACGGTCGGAGACAACGGCCGCACCGCCTGTGCAGACAGCTGCCGCAGCCAGTACGCCACCCAATCGAAACCATATCCTGCGATTGTTCATGCACTCCCTCCTTTCCAGCTCTCCTGTCCTGCTCATACTATATAGACGAATGTCCTTCCGGTTTTGTGACACGCTCCCGCAAAAATTTTTGAATTTTTTCGGCATGAGAAAAACCGGCCTGCAAATCCGCTCTTTGGATTGCACAGCCGGACACAATATGCTATAATCTGCTAAAATAACAGGCAGGAAGGCGTAAAAATGTTTCTCTATCTGGCAATGATCGACTCGGACGCAGACAAGTCCAAGTTCGAGATTCTTTACAGCGAATACAAAAATCTGATGTACTACACCGCAAACCGCATTCTGCGCAACAGCAGAGATGCGGAGGACGTGGTGCATCAGGCTTTTCTCAAAGTCATCGAAATTCTGGACACCATTTCTTCACCGAGGTGTCACAAAACGCGCGCGCTGCTCGTCACTATTACCGAGCACAAAGCGATCGACCTGTACCGCGAAAAGCAGCGCCGCAATGTCCTGCCGCTTGCCGAAGAATATGTCGGAGCCGCGCCTGCTGCTGAGATTGAGCGTCTCGCCGAGCGCGACACTCTGGCGGCCGCTATCGCTGCACTGCCGCCGCGTTACCGCTCGGTACTGCTTCTGCGGTACGACTGCGGCTATTCTAACGCGGAGATCGCGAATATTCTGGATACAACCGAGCCGAACGTACGCAAGCTCATCCAGCGTGCCAAGGAAAAACTCAGCGCAGCGCTGAGTGGGATGGAGGAACCGTAAATGAAGATCACTGACGATATGCTGTCCGCGCAGACCGCCGAAGCGCGCGAGCTGTGGCTGCAAGCCTGTACGCCGGATGCGCTGCCTGAGCACCGTTTCTCCCGGAAATTCCGGCGCGAAATGCGCTGTCTGATGCGCGCGCAAAAGCACTCTGCGGCGTTTAACCGGAGCCTCCGTCTTGCGCGCCGCACGGCCGCTGTTCTGCTGCTTTCCGCTGCGGTTTCGTTCGGCTGCGCGATGAGCGTAGAAGCATATCGCGTATCGTTTATCAGTACTGTCGTACGCGTGTTTAACGACCTGACCGACTATCGTTTTTCGTCTGCCCTGCCGTCCGAAACCGGCAGCAAGGCGTTCACGCCGCCGGTTCTGTCCGGCCTGCCGGATGCCATGCACAAAACCGATGAGCGCAGCACGCCCAACGGCTATACCGTCACCTACGAAAGCACTACCGATTTTCTTGACCTGACCTGCACCCGGATTACAGATACTTCAGAGGCACACAAGTTTGTAGACACGGAAAACGCATCTGTTACCGAATTCGCTCTGCACGGCAGTCCGGTTACGATGATCGAGAAAAACGGTACGGTCACGCTCCTCTGGACGCACGATGACATCGTCTATCACCTGTACAGCAGCTTGTCCGCCGATACCTGCCGTAAACTCATCGAGAATCTGCAGTGATTCTCTGCTGATATTGCAAAGAATTGCTATATCCCATCAAATGCGCAATCTCCGAGATGCATTCAGCAAATATGATGATATTATTTACCAACCCGCAAGCTACTCCGGCAACAGCCGCCGTGTGCATGCACTCTATAAAAAACTTACTGTATGTTAGTGTATGATAGTGTAGGTTGCTATACAGATTATCTCCTATATACAGCCTGTTACCCACACTAACATACGCTGACATACACTAATCTGTTTGTTATCTCTCTACCGCAGGGCGGGAACACACCGGAGCACCCTGCCGCCCTCTGCGGGATACCTGCACAAGATAGGAAAAGAGTGGAAAGCACTTCACTCTCCACTCTTTCTTATTTTAGTTCAGCGCTGCAATGGACTCTTCCAGCTTTGCGAGGTGCTCGCGCAGCTTTTCGGCCTTTTCGCGCTCGGCTGCTGATATTGCAAAGAATTGCTATTGCGGCCTGCCCTTCCGCGGTGTTATAATGATAAATTGTGAAAGTGTATAAACCACGCGCATGATTTTCTGCGCGAAAACAATCACGGAGGTTTACTCTTTTGAAAAAACATCGCTATACCGCGGCGGCCGTAATGCTCAGTCTTTCGATGCTGACCGGCGCCGCTGCCGCCGATTATTCCGATCTAAAGCCGCACTGGGCCGAGCAGGCCATGGAATTCGCCGTACAGTCCAACCTGATGGACGGCATTTCGGAATATACCTTTGCTGCAGATGCACCTGCGACCCGCGCCTGTCTGGTGCAGGCGCTGTACCGCATGGAGCATGCGCCTGCGGCTGACACAGTGCTTACCTTTCAGGATGTCGCGGAGGATGCGTCCTTCCTGACCGCGGTTCAGTGGGGTGTGTCCAACGGCATCATCACCGGTTACAGCGACACGGTATTTCGCCCCGGCACCTCACTTACGCGCGAGCAGTTCGCCGTTATGCTGTACCGCTTTGCTGAATACAAAAAGCTGGATGTGACGGCACAAAACACGCTCTCCGGCTACACGGATGCTTCTTCGATTCATCCGTATGCGCAGGCCGCCATGCAGTGGGCCAACGCCGAGGGACTGATCACCGGCACGACCGCGACTACGCTGTCTCCGCAGCGCACAGTCTCCCGCGCACAGCTGGCGACTATTTTGCAGCGTTTTGCACCGATGGTCTCCTACCAGCAGCGGGAAACCGATGCGCCGAAGCCGCCGCAGACCCATTCCCACACAGCCTTCACTACCAAACTGGGTGACGTGACGCGCAGCGAGACCGAACAGGAACTGACCGAAGTTCATCGAGCGACCCGCCGTTACACGGACGGTCAGGGCTGCTCGGTCGAGATGGGACACTCTGCCGCCGTACTGGACGCACCCGCACACACAGCCGCGCAGTTTGAGATGAAGGGCACGTCCGGCACGGTTCGCTGGTACGACACCGCAGCGTCCTCGTGGAAACAGCAGCCGCTCACTGCGGGCACGCTGCCGAGCGGCATGTACTTCCTGCGGGTGGACGGCGTGGACAGCATTCTCGTCACGCCGATGACCTATGCCGCGCGAGACAACGGCATGATCGAGTATTTTCCGGGCAAAAACGGCTCTCTGAAGATCGAGCGGACAGCTTCCGGCTTCCGGTTCTCCGTACAGGTTGCGGCTCTTACGCAGGGCACCTACAGTGACTATCTGCTGCTGACTTCTCAGCAGACGCTGATCGACTGGAGCGACCCGTCCATGCTCAGCCGCTGGGCGAACTACAGCCTGATCGGCACCAACCGCTGGTGCTACAACGGCTACTACTATACCGCACCTTCGACCTACTATCCGTTCGATGAGAACTATTTCTACTCGCTTCCGGCGGCACATATTGCCGGCAAGATGGCAAACGACACCGATCAGCCAGCCTCCCGCGCGATCGGTCTGGCGATGATCGACCTGATGCGCGAGCAGCAGAACGAGTACGGCTTTATCCCCTCTCAGGCAGGCAGCACCTGGCTCAAGACGGATTACGGCATCGAACCCGGCTACTACGACACCCGCTTCAACACGGATTTCTGGCTGGCGAACATCAACGCAGCCGAAAACTTCGGCGTGACCGGCTGGCTGGACAAGACCCGCAAGTATGCGGATTTTCTCGTCAGCTTTGCCGAGCAGCATCACTTCACCTTCGGGGCCGGCGATGACGAGGGATGGCTCGTGCAGGATTACTGGCACCCGAACGGAGAGTCCTCGCCGACACACGCTTCACTCAATCATCATGCCGCCGAAGCCGAATTCCTGTACCGGATGGCAGACGCAGTTCATGAGGACAGCTACGCCGTTCTCGCTGACCGCATGGTGCGCGGCATTGAGCAGAGCGAACTGCTGTGGTACAAGCCGGACGGTGATCTGAACTACTCCTACAAGCCGGACGGCACCTGTTCCGGTCAGGATTATCCGTATTTGACCTACAACGACCTGCTTGAGCTGCAGCGGCTGTATGCAGCCCGGCACGGTCAGGAAAATCCGGCGATCGCCCGTTTGCTGCAGGTCAAGCTGACCTGGATGAATAAAAACGGCGTGACCGGCTACAACAAATAATTTTGGGGACGGAGAGAAATAAACGTGACACCAAATTCATTCGCTTATATCGTCTTTCTGGTGATAGGCGCACTCATTTACCACCCACTGTCACAGAAGGCCAAGAAACCGTTTCTTCTGCTGCTGAGCATCTGTTTTTACGCCATCGGCGGTGTAAAATTTCTGCCGCTGCTGGCGCTGACCGTTGCCTTCAACTTCTTTGCGGCGCAAAAGCTGGAACGCACCGAGCGTAAGCGCGGTCTGCTCACGCTGGTGCTTGTGCTCAACCTCGGCGCACTCGGGTTATTCAAATACCTCGGCTTTTTCGGAGAGCTGCTCGGCTGCACCGGTGTGCGGCTCAGTCTGCCGCAGCTGGCCCTGCCGATCGGCATTTCGTTCTACACGTTCGTCATCTGCGGCTATATGATCGACGTGTACCGCGGTCGTGAAGCCGAGCGCAATTTCCTCGATTTTGCGCTGTTTACCACCTTTTTCCCGGCGATCCTGTCCGGCCCGATCGAGCGCTCGAAGAGCCTGCTCCCGCAGTTCAAGCAGCCGCGCCGCGCAACTGCGGACGATGTGCGTTTTGCCGCCGAACGGCTGATCGAAGGCACGGTCAAGAAGGTGCTGCTCGCGGATAATCTGGCGGTTCTGGTCAACACCGCGTACGCCGATCCGGCGCAGTTTTCCGGTCTGGAGCTGGCGTTTGCCGCGGTGGCGTATGCCCTGCAGATCTACTGCGACTTTTCCGCCTACTCCGACATGGCGATCGGCTCCGCGCGGCTGTTCGGCATTACGCTGATGGAAAACTTCCACGCACCGTACATGGCGCAAAGCTCCAAGGAATTCTGGCACAGATGGCATATTTCGCTGTCCACCTGGTTCCGCGACTACTTATATTTCCCGCTCGGCGGCAGCCGCAAGGGCAAAGCGCGCACCTACATCAACGTGCTGATCGTGTTCGCACTGAGCGGTCTGTGGCACGGTGCCGCCATGAAATATGTGCTCTGGGGACTGCTGTTCGGCGTTTTTCAGGTCATCGGCGGCCTGCTGACACCGGCAAAGCAGCGCCTGTGCGCCGCACTGCACATTCCGTGGGACGCAGGCTGGCTGCAGATCATCCGCGTGATTATCACCTTCGGCCTTTCCACGTTTGCGTGGATATTCTTCCGCGCGGATTCTGCTTTGCAGGCGTGCGCTATCATCAAACGCATCGTGACGGCAGCAGGCGCATGCTTCCCGCTTGACCTGACGCATCTCGGTCTGACCGAGCGTGCGCTGCATGTGCTTGCCGTAAGTCTCATCGGACTGGTGCTGACCGACATCATCGGTGACCGGTTCCCGCTGCGGGAAAAGCTGCTGGAGACGGTCTGGCTCCGGTATGCGGTCTGGGTTATCCTGCTGGCAGTGACGGCCGTGTGCGGCGCGTACGGCACCGGATTCAACCCGCAGGAATTCGTCTATTTCCAGTTTTAAGGAGGAATCGCCGTGAAACACATTTTCAAGAGAGAACCGGCGGCCTTCCTTGCCGCTGTGGCAGTGCTCGGCGGTATCCTCGCCGGTGCGACCCATTATCTCACACCGCAGCAGCATGATTACGGCTCGGTCTGGGGCATGTACGAGCAGGAGCAGACGGATTCGATCGACGTGCTGTTCTTCGGCTCGTCCGTCGCCTACTGTGATGTAGTACCTGCCGTATACTGGGAAAATTCCGGTCTGACCGCCTTTGTGCAGGCCGGACCCGAGCAGCCGCTTCCGCTGACACTGGATTACTTAAAGGAAAGCCTGCGTACACAGTCACCCAAGGCGGTTTTCGTGGAGTGCACCGGTATAGCGTTCCATAAATACATGGGCTTCACCAAGACCAACATCGGTCAGATGCCGTGGGGCATCAATCGTCTGCACGCGACCTTTTTTAATGCCGAACCCGAGGTCCGCAAGGGACTGCTGTTTCCGCTGTACTTCTATCACGACCGCTGGACGACCCTCAAGAGCGAGGATGTGCAGCCGTACACCGAGGATATGCTGGCCGGCTACACCTTTCTGTCCGGCGGCACGGACAAGGGTCCGGACGACTGCGAAACGGTTGATATTGCCCCCGAGGACTGGGCGCGCAACATGGACGCCCTCGAGGACATTTACGCGCTCTGCCACAGCAACAATATTCAGCTGGTGCTGTACCGTGCTCCGACAAAGCGTCTGCACGACGCTGACTGGGACAGGCTGACCGCGCAGTTTGACGGACGCGACGGCGTATCAACACTGAATTGCAGCGACTACACCGCGCAGATTGCCGCAGATCCGGAAAACGACTTCTACGACTCACTGCATTACAACTGTGTCGGTGCGGAGAAATTCAGTGCGTTTCTCGCGGACTGGACGAAGAACAATCTCTCGATCTCGCCGGATGAACCGCAGGATACCACGCTGTGGACGGCACGCCTGCAGCATTTCCGCGATTTAACGGCAAATCCGCCGCAGGAGAACACAAACGCATAACAAAAAAAGACTGCTGCACAGGTTTTATCCTTGTGCAGCAGTCCTTTTCTTATGCGCTTATTTCCAGAAATCAGTTTCTTCCTTGATGCCAATGTTCTTCGCGTGAAATACCGGATTCTCACCGCGCTTGCGGCTTGCGACGTAATCGTTCAGGCACCTGATGGCCGTGCCGCCAAGAATCAGGATGGTCGGCACGTTGACTACGACGATCATACCCTGCAGCATATCCGCAGTATCCCAGACCAGACCGGCGTTTGCAATCGCACCGATGAACACGATGGCCGTAGCAAACAGGCGGAAGAGGAGCAGCTCATGCTTTTTGATGCTGCGATGCAGGATGAACTCCAGACAGCCCTCGCAGTACGAGTAGTTGCCGAGCAGCGTGGTGAACGCGAACAGCATCATCGCCACTGCCAGGAACACCGGACCTGCCGTGCCGAGCGTGGATGCGATAGCGTTCTGCACATAAACCGCACCGGCGATTTCCTCGGTCGGAACAACGCTGGTGGACAGACACATGAACGCCGTTGCCGTACAGATGAGCAGCGTGTCGATGAATACGGACAGCATCTGCACCAGACCCTGCTTGGCCGGATGGGAAACAGATGCGGTTGCGGCTGCATTCGGTGCAGAGCCCATACCTGCTTCGTTCGAGTACAGACCGCGCTTCACGCCGTACATGATGCAGCTGCCGGAGAAGCCGCCCATCACAGACTGGAGGTCAAATGCGTTGTGGAAGATGGACGCAAACATGCCCGGTACATTCCTGATGTTCAGGCAGATAATGAGCAGCGAAACCAGTACATACAGGATACCCATGAACGGAACAAGGATTTCGGTGATGCTTGCCAGACGCTTTGCGCCGCCGAGTACCATTACGCCGAACAGGAACGCCAGAATGACACCGATGAACGCCGGCGTGATAACCGGATGGTAGAACTTGAACACAGAGAACGTAGACTGCAGATTGTACGCCGCCAGCATGTTATAGCCGACTGCGTAGATCAGGATGATGAGCACCGAGAAGATGACACCCAACCAGCGCTTGCCGAGTGCATCGCGCATGTAGTACGCAGGACCGCCGTAGCAGCTGCCGTCCGGCGCACGCTTTTTGTAAATCTGCGCGAGCGTAGACTCGATGAAGGCGGTTGCACCGCCGAGCAGTGCGGTTACCCACATCCAGAAGATGGCGCCCGGTCCGCCGAGGCAGATTGCCGTGGATACACCGATGATGTTGCCCGTGCCGACACGCGACGCGGTGGAGATCATGAGTGCGCCGAACGAGGAAATGCTTCCCTCGCTTTCCGGCTTCTCCATGATGACCCTGCACGCATCCCTGAACAGACGAATCTGGATGAACTTGCATCGGAACGTGAAGTAAATGCCGCTGACTACCAGAAACAACGGCACAAACCATGGCTGATACAGCACGCCCGATATCGCTGCGATAACGGAGTTGATCGTTTCCAACATAATTTCTATTCCCTTTCCAAAGTACTTCCGTTACCGGTTGTAGTCAACCGGTAACATTTATTTATTATTATACAGGAATCCGACAAACTTCTCAAGTACAAGTTATACCTTAACAAAATAAGTGTTCCAGCACCCACGCAAACGCCTTTGCCGTGCGGCGGTCCGGCTGCTGAAAGTGCCCGCCGCTGTTCCATTCCAGTGTGCAGCTTACGTTTTTCTCCTGCAGGAGCGCATACGCCGCCCGCATGCGGTCGCCGACGGTGGACATCACCGGATTGCGCGTTTTTTCCTCGCGGTTGCCCAGGCTGAGATAGACGGCAGCACTGTGCAGATCATGCGCCTGCATGTACTCCAGAAATTTCGGAAACCACAGAGACGGCGAGGCTGCCGCGATGCCGGAAAAACGGTCGGTTCGATATGCGCTCCACAGGGCAAACAGCCCTGCCATTGAGTACCCGCCGATGATATATCGTCGGTCTGCGTCCTCACACAGCGGCATGATTTCGCGGAGCAGTGCCGCAGCACCATCTCCGAAGTCCTCATGACCGAAAACCGCCGGTGCGCACCACGGAGACAGGTCATCGTTCCAGCTTTCAACCTTGACAGCAATCAAACGGAACGGCTGTGCAGTCAGCCGCTTGATCTCACGGATTTCGTTCTCGATGGCCGGCAGGTCGTGGTCCCCAACCGGCTGCAGCAGCACGTTTTTCGCATTCGACTCTCCGTATTCATAAATTCTCATGCAATCCCCTTCTTCTATGCATTTTCGCACTGATTTTACCACAAAATGCACCGCACCGTCAAATTTGCAGCGATTGACAATCCGCGTCCGCAACGGTATGATAGATGCAAAGAGTAAAAGGAGTTTCCGCTATGGGAAAATATATACTGGCGCTCGATCAGGGCACGACAAGCTCACGAGCGATCTTATTTGACAGCGAACAGAATATTCTCGCCATCCGGCAGCATGAGCTGACCCAGCACTATCCGCACGAGGGCTGGGTCGAGCAGGACCCGATGGAAATCTGGTCCACGCAGTATGCGGCTATGCTCGAGGTGCTGTCGGCAGCCGATGTTTCTCCGTCCGATGTGGCGGGCATCGGCATCACCAACCAGCGCGAGACGACCATCCTGTGGGATAAAAATACCGGACGGCCGATTCACAACGCTATCGTCTGGCAGTGCCGCCGCACAGCGGATATTGTGGACAGGCTGGTGCAGGACGGTCTGTCCGACCACATCCGCCGCACGACCGGTCTGGTGCCGGATGCGTATTTTTCGGGCACCAAGATCAAGTGGCTGCTCGACCATGTGGAGGGCGCACGAGAGAAGGCCGAGCGCGGGGAAATCCTGTTCGGCACGGTGGATTCCTGGCTGGTGTGGAAGCTGACCGGCGGCAAGGTGCACATCACGGACGCGACCAATGCCGCACGCACAATGATCTTTGACATTCACCGTCTGGACTGGGACGATACCCTGCTCCACGCGCTCGATATTCCCCGGGCGATGCTGCCGCGCGTGTGCTCCTCGAGCGAAGTGTACGGTTACGTTTCCCTGCCGGGCGGCGATATTCCGATTGCAGGCATTGCAGGCGACCAGCAGGCGGCGCTGTTCGGTCAGACCTGCTTTGCGGCGGGCGACGCGAAAAACACCTACGGCACGGGCTGTTTTCTGCTGATGAACACCGGAACCGCGGCCTGCGAGAGCGAAAACGGTCTGCTGACCACCATCGGCATTCAAATCCGCGGAGAGACGCAGTACGCGCTCGAGGGCAGCGTGTTCGTCGGCGGTGCCGTCATTCAGTGGCTGCGGGATGAGATGCGCTTTTTCTCCGAGAGTCGCGATGCGGAATACTACGCGGACAAGGTGAAGGACACCGGCGGCGTGTACCTCGTGCCCGCATTCACCGGTCTGGGTGCGCCGCACTGGGATATGTACGCACGCGGCTGCCTCATCGGTCTGACACGCGGCACAACCCGCGAGCACATTATTCGCGCCGCACAGGAGTCTATCGCCTATCAGGTGAACGACCTGCTGACCGCCATGAAGCGAGATACAGGCGTTTCCCTTTCCTCCCTCTCGGTGGACGGCGGTGCCAGCCGCGACAGCTTCCTGATGCAGTTCCAGAGCGATATTTCGGACTGCACGATTCGCCGTCCGGTCATCCGCGAAACGACCGCGCTCGGCGCATGCTATCTCGCCGGACTCGCAACCGGTGTGTGGCACAGCCGCGAGGAGCTGAAGCAGCTCTGGCGGTGCGATACGCTGTACGCGCCCTCGATGGACGAGAATAAGCGCCGCAAGCTGCTCTCCGGCTGGGATAAGGCGGTTGGACGGTCGCTCGATTGGGCGGAGCATTAAAAAACAGCACAAACAAACCCGAAGTACAGGCGCAAAACCTGCACTTCGGGTTTTGTATTTCAGTATGCTTTAATCATTTACCTGAATCCACGCGGGCAACTGCTCGATGTTCAGCAGCACATCCAGATTGGGAGACAGCGCATAATCCTGAAATACAATGTTAAATCCGCGTTTCTCTATCGGCGTATATGTGATATCCTGTCCGTTATAGCGGATGGAGCCACTGTCCGCGTCGATAATGCTGAGGATCAGGTTGAGCAGCGTGGTTTTTCCGCATCCGGACGGACCGAGGATGGAGACAATTTCACCGTCCTCAATACGCAGCGAAATATCTTTCAGCACCTCTGTGCCGTCGAATGCTTTGCGAATATGCTCCAGTTCTAACATAAACTGTTGTACTCCCTGCTTGTTTTCAACGGTTTCCATTGTGACCGGATAATCGGTGCCGCTTCTATCGCTTGCGCATCAAGTTCTTATCAAAATCCTGTAAAGTGAGGTCAGGAAATGTAAAGTAAAAAATCCTCCGTAAAACGGAGGATTTTTACAACACTCATCTTATATAGAATGATATAGGATTTATTTCCGCAGAAAATACACCAGACACGGTCGTCCGCCGGTGCGGTAATCCATCTCACTGCCAATAACCTGCTGTTCAGTCAGGTAATTCATATACCGGCGCACGGTCACGACCGACAGACCGACATGCGATGCGATCTCATCACTGGTATGCCGTGTATCCGGCGCAGCCCGCAGATATGCCTCAATGCGCGAAAGCGTCTGACTCTGCAAACCTTTTGGCGGTGTGACAGGCTGTGTCGGCACCGCAGCCTGAAACAGCGTATGATCGAGCGCCTCCTGACTGAAGCTGTCGCGCTGCACGCTCTCTCTCCGGCGGCAGAACACGTCCAGCGCCTGCCGGAACCGCTCATATGCGAATGGTTTGACCAGATAATCCACTGCACCCAGTCGCGCGGCATCGTTGACCGTTTTTGCGTCATTCGCCGAAGTGACCATGATGACATCCGCGTCCACACCTTCCGCGCGAAGCTGCAGCAGCAGCTCGGTGCCGCTCATCTGCGGCATGTAAACGTCTAAAATAATCAGGTCGATCGGGTTGCGCTGCAGCCAAAACAGCGCCGGATGCGCCGCTGAAAACGTCTGCACGACGGCAAACCGGCTGTCCTGCTCGATACACCGGCGGTTGAGCCGTGTAATCATCGGATCGTCCTCAATAATAACCGTTGTGTACATCGGATTTCCTCCTTACTGCTGTCCGTTTGCGGATTCCGCAACCGTAATGATGAACGAGCTGCCGATTCCCGGCTCGGATTCGACGCGAATCGTTCCGTGGAACGCGTTCACGGTTTCCTTGACGAGTGACAGACCGGTGCCTCTGCCCTCGCCCTTGGTGGAAAAGCCGCGCTCGAAAATGCGGTCCAGCTTATCGGCGGCAATGCCTGCACCGCTGTCGTCCACGCTGATGAGCATGCCGTGCTCTCCCTCGCGAATGCTGACCGTCACTTCCTTCTGTGCGTTTTCCGGTGCATCCCGCAGTGCGTCAAACGCATTCTCAGTCAGGTTTCCAAGAATGGTGATCAGACTGCTCGCCGGAAGATACTGTCCGTCTCCATGCAGCTCACTCGCCGGGTCGAGCACAAACCGGATACCCAGCTCCGCCGCACGATATGCCTTGCCGATCAGCAGCGCCGCAACCGACGGCTCCCGAATACGCTCGGAAATATAGCTGATCGAGTGCGCACGCGTCTGCGTCAAATGCAGCACATACTCCTCCGCCTGCTTGTCCTCGCCCAGCTGCAGCAGACCGAGGATCACATGCAGCTTGTTGGTAAACTCATGCGTATACGCCCGCAGCGCACCGACTATGTGCTGCACGCCGGTCAAATCCTGCGCCAGCCGCGTGACCTCGGTCCGGTTGCGGAAAATAGCGATAACACCCTCCACCTTGCCGTCCCGCCAGAGCGGCATACGGTCGGAAATGACCGAAACGTGCTTGATGGACTCCAGACTAATGTTGTACTCGCTTTTTCCGGTCTGCAGCACGCGCGCCATCGTCGAGCGCGGATAGACCGTCTGTAACGGCTGACCGAGTGCATCTTTCACCTTGATCTTGAGAATATCCGCTGCAGCACGGTTCATATAAGTAATCATGCTGTGTTCGTCAATCGCCATCAGACCCTCATCCAATGCATCCAGAATATCCATGCGCTGTAGGAACAGCTGACGGAACGCGTCCGGCTCATAGCCGAGAAGCTCCCGCTTGACCCGCTCAGAAAACCGCACGCTGAGCAGGCTGCCGATGCCGAGCGCAAACAGCGTGATGAGCAGATAGGACAGCAGCACGCGCAGCACCGTCCGATGGTAGGAGCGCAGATACAGCCCTGCCATGACGATGCCGACTGCCTGTCCGTTTTCATCGCGCACGACGGCATACGCACAGCGGTCGGCACCGTTCGGCATCTCGTCGCTCGTGAACACCGTTTTTTCCTCGCTGCACAGTCGGCTGACGGTATCTGCCCGCAAGGCCGGCAGCACGGATACGTCTCCCGCACCGGAGGCAAGGTCGTAAAATGCGGTCGGCTTGCCCTCCATATCATACACACCGAGCATATCCACCTCGGATACGTGCTGCACCGTACGCGCCAGATATTGCTGTACGCCGTCCGCCTGAATGTCATCGGTCAGCAGCGGCGCGTCTGCCGCCATCTGCGCCGCATTGGACAGCAGCTGGTCACGCGTCCGGACCTCCTGATACAGCTCAATCCCCAGACAGACCGACATTGCAAGCAGCAGCACAATCGTGATGCACTGCACCAGCATCCGACGCACCTGCCGGTGCAGCGAGCCGGAGGAACGCGCATTTGTCAAATTCATCCACTCCTTTTAAGAAGATACTTTATATCATAGCACACTGGTCAACATTCATCAAATCCCATCGGCAATTTTTCTGCAAACCCGTCAATTTGCGCGGGTTTATTTTTTTTAGTTTCGTAAGCTTGCGCAAACCTCGACAGTTTTTTACAATAGGCACCGCAAAACAAAAACGAAACTCGAGGTGATGCCCTTTGGGTGAAATCAAAGCGGAATTGAATGCCGAACTGCAAACCCATATTGCGTTCGAGATTCCGCTGTTCGGCGGAATACCGGTTCCGGAATCCGCTGTGGTAAGCTGGGCAATCATAGTTGTGCTGACCCTGCTTGCCATCTGGCTGACGCACGGACTGCGCAAGCGCCCCGGGCGGCGGCAGATCGCCGCAGAAATGCTGGTGGGCTTCATCAACAGCTTCTGCCGCGACACACTGGGCGACCGATACTGGCGCACCTTCGCCCCGTACCTCGGCACGGTAGGTCTGTATCTTGCGCTGGCGAACATGGCCGGTCTGTTCGGCGTAACGCCGCCGACCAAAGACCTGAACGTCACCGCCGGTCTGGCGATCATGAGCGCACTGCTGATCTACGGCGCGCAGTTCCGTTTCCACGGTCTGCGCGGCGGACTGAAAAAGTTCAGCGAACCGGTTTCGGTCGTCACGCCGCTCAACATTATGGAGATCGGCATTCGGCCTTTGTCGCTCTGCATGCGACTGTTCGGCAACATTTTCGCCGGATTCGTCATCATGGAGCTGGTCAAAATGGCCGTTCCGGTCGTTGTGCCCATCCCGCTGAGCCTGTATTTCGATGTATTCGACGGTATGATACAGGCAATCGTATTTGTATTCCTGACAACACTTTTTCTGTCGGAATCGCTTGAGTAACCACTGTTTTATCTGAGAAAGGACCACAAAAATGAGTATTGCTATTGGTGCAGCTATCGCAGTTATGACCGGCATCGGCGCCGGTCTCGGTATCGGCTATGCAACCGCGAAATCCTCGGAAGCCATTGCACGTCAGCCGGAGGCCTCCGGCCAGATCAGCAAAAACCTGATCCTCGGCTGTGCACTGGCCGAGGCAACCGCCATCTACGGTTTTCTGATCGGTATCTTGCTTATCTTCATGAATTGATCGGGGTGAGATCGAATGATCCTCAATCTAAATTCGCAGATTATCTGGGTGTTTGTTGATCTGCTCATCCTGTTCGTGCTGATGAAGAAATTCCTGTTCGGACCCATCACAAAAATGCTCGATGACCGTGCGCAGCAGGTGTCGGACACGCTCGATCAGGCGGACAAGCGTCTCGCCGAGGCTGAGCAGCAGCAGAACGCGCACGCCGCACAGCTTGCTTCCGCAAAGCAGGAGGCCGCGCAAATCATCGAGGAGGCCCGCACGCGCGGTCAGCAGGAGTACGACCGGCTGGTTGCAGAAGCGCAGACCGCTGTGCAGCGGCTGGACGAGCAGGCTGCCCGCCGTCGGGAGTCCGAGCGGACGCAGATGCTCCGTGAGGCGAAAAAGGAGATTGCCGCTCTCGTTCTGCTGACCACCGCCAAGGTATCCCAGCAGAAGCTGAACAGCGACACCGACCGCGCTATGATCGACGATTTTCTGCGTGAAGAAACGGAGGCCGCACGATGAGCTCGACCGCCGTACAGTATGCCGGTGCACTGCGCCATACCGGCTGCACGCTGAGCGATCTGCAGCACGCCGCCGATTATCTGACCGATTGTGCGCCGTTATGGGATGCACTGTGCTCTCCTGCCGTTTCCGCGCGGGAGAAAAAGGCTGTGCTGTCCCGCCTGCCCGATTTTGACGCGATGGGCGAGCTGAAGCACTTCTATCTGCTGCTGGCGGACAAAAACCGCTTTGCGCTCCTGCCGGAGATCGTCCGGCAGTTCCGCCTGCTTGAGCTGCGCGACCGCGGTGAGGGCCTGT
This sequence comes from Butyricicoccus sp., assembly GCF_977037065.1. Lineage (NCBI taxonomy): Bacteria > Bacillati > Bacillota > Clostridia > Eubacteriales > Butyricicoccaceae > Butyricicoccus > Butyricicoccus sp. The sequence goes on from NZ_CDRQNY010000021.1 coordinate 22,017, forward strand.
GCGTATTCCGCTGTGCCCGCGAACCGGATGATGAATCGCTGCGTTCGCTTGCCAAACTGCTGTGCGCACGACACAGTTATTGTGCGGTTACGTTTGAAATCGTGCAGGACGACACGCTGCTCGGCGGCTTTACTGCCGAAATTGACGGCGTAACCTACGATAAAAGCGTGCGCGGACAGCTTCGCGCACTGGCGCATGACCTGTAAAGGGGTGAAAACCATTGAATCATTCAGATGAGATTTTATCTATTCTCCGCGAGGAGATTGAACAATATGACAACCGCACGCGCTGCGACGAAACCGGCACGGTCATCGAGGTCGGCGACGGTATCGCCACCGTTTACGGTCTAAACCGCGCTGTATACGGCGAACTGGTGCAGTTTGACACCGGTGTGCACGGCATCGTGCTTGACCTCAAACGCGACAGCGTCGGCGTGGTACTGCTCGGCAGCGAGGACGGCCTGCACGAAGGCTCGGCGGTCAGCCGCACCGGACGCGCGGCTGACGTTCCGGTCGGCGATGCGATGATTGGCCGCACGGTCAACGCCCTCGGTGAACCGATTGACGGCCTTGGACCGATTGAAACGACCGAGCGCCGTCCGATCGAGCGAGAGGCTTCGGGTGTGGTATCGCGTGAGCCGGTAAACCAACCAATGCAGACCGGCATTCTTGCCATTGACGCAATGGTGCCGATCGGACGCGGTCAGCGCGAGCTGATCATCGGCGACCGCCAGACCGGCAAGACCTCCATCGCCATCGACACCATCCTGAACCAGAAGGGGCAGGATATGATCTGCATTTACGTTGCCATCGGCCAGAAGGCATCCACAGTGGCGCGCCTGCGCGGCACGCTCGAGAAATACGGCGCACTCGATTACAGCATCATTGTTTCCGCCACCGCAGCAGACGGTGCGCCGCAGCAGTATATCGCGCCGTATGCCGGCGCCGCTATCGGCGAGTATTTCATGAGTCAGGGCCGCGATGTGCTCATCGTCTACGACGATCTGTCCAAGCACGCAGTCGCTTACCGCACGCTGTCGCTGCTGCTGCGCCGCTCGCCCGGCCGTGAGGCGTATCCGGGCGACGTATTCTACCTGCATTCCCGTCTGCTCGAGCGTGCCTGCCGCCTGACGCCGGAGTACGGCGGCGGCTCGATGACCGCTCTTCCCATTATCGAAACGCTGGCAGGCGATGTTTCCGCCTACATTCCGACCAACGTCATTTCCATCACGGACGGTCAAATTTATCTGGAAAACGACCTGTTCTTTGCCGGTCAGCGTCCGGCGATCAACGTTGGCCTGTCGGTATCGCGTGTCGGCGGTGCGGCACAGACCAAGGCCATCAAGAAAACCGCCGGTACGCTGCGTATCGATCTTGCCCGCTTCCGCGAGCTGGAGGTATTCACCCAGTTCAGCTCGGATCTGGACAAGGACACTCAGCAGGCCCTCGAGCACGGCAAACGCCTGATGGAAATCCTCAAGCAGCCGCTGTGTCACCCGATGCCGGTATGGCGGCAGGCGGTTATCCTGTATGCTGCGACCAACGGTCTGCTGAGCGATGTTCCGCTCGACCGGGTACGCGATTTTGTGCAGAAATTTGCCGACAGTCTGCCCGATTCCCTGCTGACAGAGATTCAGTCCACCGGCACCCTGACCGGCACGGCTGCCGAGCAGATCCGTGAAGCCCTGAAAACCTATAAAGATCAGGTGAGTGCAGCATGGCAGGCATAAAGGAGATCCGCACCCGCATTGACAGTGTACAGCAAACGCTCAAAATCACAAACGCGATGTACCTGATCTCGTCCTCCAAGCTGCGCAAGGCAAGGCAGCAGCTGAACAATGTACAGCCGTATTTTCTCAAGATCAGCTCCACGATTGCCGATATTCTGCACCATTCCCCTGAAATCGAGCATATTTATTTCGACAAGCGGCCCGAGGTCAAGCGCCGCAAGTCCGGCTACATCGTTATCACGGGCGACAAGGGACTGGCCGGTGCGTACAATCACAACGTGCTGCGTCTGGCCGAAAAGCATCTTGCGCAGGAGGACGATCCAACGCTGTTCCTCATCGGTCAGATGGGCCGCGCGTACTTCGCCGAACGCGACATTCGCGTAGACGGCGAGTTCATGTTCACCGTGCAGGACCCGACGATTGCCCGTGCGCGGGACATTGCGGATATTTTCATCCGTCTGTTCCGCGAAGGTCAGCTGGACGACGTGTACGTTGTTTACACCGAAATGGTAACGCCTATGCGGCTTGAGCCGCGCGTGCAGAAGCTGCTGCCGCTCGACCTTGATGCATTCCCATGGGAGCCGCGCCCGAGTGAACACGGCCCCTATCATCAAATGGTGCAGTATGTGCCCTCGGCAGACCGTGTACTCGAGCATCTGGTACCCGGCTATGTCAAGGGTGAGCTGTTCGGTGCGCTGGTCGAGTCCTTCTGTGCCGAGCAGAATGCCCGCATGACGGCAATGGACTCCGCGACCGACAACGCACGCGATATGCTCAAATCGCTGTCACTGCACTACAACCGCGCACGGCAGTCCGCCATCACGCAGGAGATCACCGAGATCGTCGGCGGCACACAGGGCAGCGCCGCGGAAACACCGCAGCCCCGCCGTCCGATTCCAACGCGGACCGTCCGCTTTCTCGCAGACGGCAGACGCGCATAGAAAGTGAGGAAATTACTATGAAACGCAAAGGTACCGTGGTACAGGTAACAGGTCCGGTTGTGGACGTTGCTTTTGACGGCGGCAGCCTGCCTGAGATAAATGAAGCGCTTACCGTTGCACCGGACGGACAGCCGCGCATGATGGAGGTCGCACAGCACGTCGGCGGCGACACCGTGCGCTGCATCATGCTCTCCCCGAGTGAGGGCATCGGCCGCGGCGACGAGGTGCTGTCCACCGGCCACACCATTGAGGCGCCGGTCGGTGAAGCGACCCTTGGACGCATGTTCAACGTGCTCGGTCAGCCGATCGACGAAAAGGGCGATGTAAACGCACCGGAAAAGTGGTCCATCCACCGTGCGCCGCCGGATTTTGCACAGCAGAACCCGACGACCGAGATTCTCGAGACCGGCATCAAGGTCATCGACCTGCTCGCGCCGTATGCCAAGGGCGGCAAGATCGGTCTGTTCGGCGGCGCCGGTGTCGGCAAGACCGTGCTCATTCAGGAGCTGATTCACAACATCGCCACCGAGCACGGCGGCTACTCCATCTTCACCGGTGTCGGCGAACGCACGCGAGAAGGCAACGACCTGTGGCGCGAGATGGCGGAATCCGGCGTACTGAGCAAGACCGCGCTCGTGTTCGGACAGATGAACGAACCGCCCGGAGCGCGTATGCGCGTTGCGCTGACCGGTCTGACCATGGCGGAATACTTCCGCGATGTGAAAAAGCAGAACGTGCTGCTTTTTATCGACAATATTTTCCGTTATGTGCAGGCAGGCTCGGAGATTTCCGCGCTGATGGGCCGTATGCCATCGGCGGTTGGCTACCAGCCGACGCTGGCTGATGAGGTCGGTGCACTGCAGGAGCGTATCGCTTCCACCAAGGACGGCGCAATCACGTCCGTGCAGGCGGTCTATGTTCCGGCGGATGACCTGACCGACCCGGCTCCGGCGACCACGTTTACCCACCTGGACGCCAAGACCGTCCTCTCCCGTAAGATTGTCGAGCAGGGCATCTACCCTGCCGTTGACCCGCTGGATTCCACCTCGCGTATCCTCGAGCCGGATATTGTCGGTGAGCGGCATTACAAGGTTGCACGCGGCGCACAGGAGCTGCTGCAGCGTTACCGCGAACTGCAGGACATCATCGCCATCCTCGGTATGGAGGAGCTTGGCGCGGATGACCGCCGCATTGTCGATCGTGCCCGCCGCATGCAGCAGTATTTCTCGCAGCCGTTCTCGGTTGCCGAGCAGTTTACCGGTCTGGAAGGGCGCTATGTAACGCTTGAGGACACCATCAGCGGCTTTGAAGCGCTGCTCGGCGGTGAACTCGACCAGTATCCGGAGGCTGCCTTCTCCATGGTCGGCACGGTAGACGAGGTCCATAAAAAGGCCAAGGATATGGGGGCACTCTGATGGAGAACACCTTCTATCTGGAGATCATCACGCCGGACCGGCAGTTTTACACCGGACCGGCAACCAATTTGACTATGCCTGCACTCGACGGTGAATACGGCGTGCAGCCGGGACATGAGCCGGTCGTTACCGCACTCCGTCCGGGTACGGTGCGGTTTCAGGCGGACGGCACACCGCACAAGGTCGTTGTCAGTGACGGCTTCGCGGAAATTATGCCGGACTACTGCATTCTTCTGGTATCCAGCGCCGAACGGCCTGACGAGATCGACCGCGCGCGTGCCGAACGCGCCAAAGAGCGTGCGGAAGAACGGCTGCGCCAGAAGCAGAGTATTCGTGAATATCATCTCTCCAAAGCAGCTCTGGCCCGTGCTATGGCACGCCTGAAGGCTACCCGCTGACTCCCCCTTTTAATCGCCTGCCCCAGTGTGATCAGATGGAACATCGGAGCAGGCGTTTTCGCAGATGCTTACGCTGACCAGTACAGGTGTCAGCACCTAAAAACTCAACCGACTTGAGCAATTCGTTGCTGATGCTCGGTCTGGCTGCCGCACTCGCCTGCTGTGCCTTTACATTTCTACTCGGCGGCGCCTGGGTCGAGATGATACTCGCGTTCTTCGGTGCAGGTATCGGCAACGCCGTGCACTGTAAGCGGTCCAAGCACTACCGGACTCTTGTGCTCTGCACAACCGTTTCGGTCGCGGCGGCCTGTCCGGTGTACGCAGGCTCTCTCAAGATTGCCGAAATGACCTGCGGCATCGCCATGGTCAAGTCGGATATGCGGTCGGGTCTCGAGCGGCATCATTCCTGCGCTGCCGCTCGGACTCATCTTCGCCCGCATTATGATGGATAAGATGTTCCGCCACTGCACCTGATATCGCAGAAAAATCCCGCTGACCTAAAACCAGCGGGATTTTCCTGTTTTCTGTGTTTTCACAGCTGCAGAACACCGTAACGCCCGCAAAATGCAGAAAAACCGCTGTGAAAATGCTCCGCAGCGGTTGTTTTTTATGTAGCTGAAACGGAAAAAGCCTTGATTTCATGCGGTTTTCGAGCATAGAAAAAGTCCACCGTAATTCTATCAAAATTACGGTGGACTTATGGTGGAGCCGAGGGGAGTTGAACCCCTGTCCGAAAGTGCATCCACAAGGACTTCTCCGGGCGCAGTTTGTCGATTAAAATTCCCGCCGCGGCACGCCGGCAAACAGGCTTACCGTTTTGGTAGAGTCATTTTACATGACGAGGGCAACTCTTACCTCGTACACGTTCACCACTAATCGACGCCGGGTCTCTGAGCCGTGGTCCTCTCTGAGCCGACGGGCTAAGCCTAATTAGGCAGCCTGAAGAGTATAATTGTTGTTGTTTAATTTATAAACAGTTGGAGCTTTTATCGCAGATCCCCACTGCGGCCCGCTATCCCGGCTTCAACACCCCCGTCGAACCCGTTACGGCCCCATTTTGAAATGGAGAATGGAAAATTGAGAATGGAGAATATTCTGCTCTCAGCTTTTCCATTTTTTAATTAACGATTACGCTCTTTCATCGCGCGGTCCATCTCGCGTTTTGCGTCGCGTGCGGCGATACTGTCACGCTTATCGTGCAGCTTTTTGCCCTTGCACAAACCGATTTCAACCTTCACGCGTGAGCTTTTGAAATAAACCGCCAGCGGAATGACCGAATAGCCGTCCTGCTTGGTCTTGCTGAACAGGTTGACGATCTCACGTTTGTGCATAAGCAGCTTACGCACGCGCAACGGGTCCTTATTGAAGATATTGCCCTTTTCGTACGGCGAAATATGCATACCACGCACAAAAATCTCACCGTCCTTGAACGAACAGTAGGAATCCTTGAGATTGATCTGTCCCAAACGGATAGACTTTACCTCGGTACCCGCAAGCTCGATGCCCGCTTCATACTTTTCCTCGACAAAGTAGTCATGCCATGCCTTTTTGTTGGCCGCAATCTGCTTTGTGCCCTTTTTGTCAACAGCCATGGCGAAACCTCCCTTACCGTGGTATATAATATAATACCATGGTAAAGGAGGTTTGTAAAGTTACTTCTGTGTTACAGTTTTCGATTATTTCAGATTTGCAATTGCATAATCTGCTTCTTCTGCTGTGAATTTTTCTCCATATTCCGAAATCAGCTGATTTCGAACGGCATCTTTAGACATATTCATATCTTCATAATAAGATTTCGCTTTTTCTAATGCATTTTCCTTGTAATCAGCATCAAGATGGTCAATTGCATACTGTGCCGCATCAGCTGGGAATTTTTCTCCGTATTCCGAAGTCAATTGATCGTAAATCCCTTGTTTCGACATATGCATCATCGAACTGTACGACTCAGCTTTTGCCAGAGCGTTTTTATATTCCTGCGGCACTTGGGGTTCTTCTGTTTTCGGCTCCTCGGTTTTCGGTTCTTCTGTATCCTTTGCTGTCTTTTGTTCCGTACCCTGTTCTTCATTTTGAACTGTGGTTTCCGGCTGTTTGGTATTGGCATCAGCGGTTGTATCTCCGGAACCGCCTGCAATCGCCACAATCACGATTGCAACAATCACCCATAGCCACCATTTTTTATAAAACGGTTTCTTATTCTTTGCTCCGCAATGCGGACATGCTTTGCAATTTGCGGCAATCAGTTGTCCACAAGTTGCGCAGTTCTTCATTTTGTCCTTTGCCATGATTTTACCTCTCTTGATGTGAAATTTTCCCCACCGGGGGACAAAGGGCGGTAAAACCGCCCTGCCCACGGTTTGGGAAAACAAAAAATCCGTGCAAGCGCGGCCGCAACGGCCGTCCACACACGGATCTTCACACAAGAAGTATATGTGAATGCGCAGCAACATCAGCCAATGTATTATGAAACTGCAATGCAAATCTTGTAATTTGCACGCACTTCCGCTATAATACATAATTGTGGTACGGTAATGTTGCCGTTGTGTATGGTGGGTATAGCACCTGCATAGGTCATAGGGTGTTGGCGCACCCTATGACTGCCGCATTTTCTGTTTTCCTTGTGTTTAGTATACCATCTTCATGATTACTCTGCAAGACTTGACAGAAAAATTAACCAATCCACAAAAAAGAGGGAGACTACACGTCTCCCTCTTTTTAATTCCATATATTTTACTGCTCCCGGAAATGCACTTCGCCGGTCTCAGCGTCCATGCCGTCCACGATAGCGAGCGACTCGAGCTGATAGCCCAGATTGCGGATAATACGGCCGCCCTGCTGGAAACCCTTCTCCACGGCAATGCCGATGCCCTCGACCGTACCGCCGGCCTGTGCCACGATGGAGATCAGGCCCTGCAGCGCACAGCCGTTTGCCAGGAAATCGTCGATAACAAGCACATGGTCGTCCGGACCGAGGAACTTTTTAGAAACGATAACCTGATTCTTACACTTATGTGTAAAAGATTCAACCTCGGCAACATAAACCTCGCCGTCGATGTTGACACTCTGGGTCTTCTTCGCAAACACGACCGGAACGCCGAAATGACGAGCCACGATGCAGGCAATGCCGATGCCGGATGCCTCAATGGTAACGATCTTGTTGATCGGCTTGTCCGCGAAACGGCGCTTGAACTCCTCACCCATCTGATCAAACAGGTTAATATCCATCTGATGGTTCAGAAAGCTGTCTACCTTCAGAATATTGCCTTCCTTAACAACGCCATCCTTGACAATTCGTTCCTCTAAAAAGTTCATGCTGCCACTCCCTGTTTTTTGCTTTATTTTCATCAGCTCTGCAATAGCTGCACTTGGTATTTTACCATTGTACTATACTTCGACAGGTTTTTCAATCATTCGTGCGGAAATTATTCCTCAATTTTCTCCGCATACTGCTGAATGATTTCCGCAACCTGCTCATGCGTGCCAACGGCGTTGATAAACTCCAGCAGCGCATTTGCCGTCATGTGCGCAGGCAAATCCAGCGCGTGCAGAACGGCAGCGCGGCGCGCCGTGCTGTCCGATCTGCCGGACAGTCCCCACTCGTAAAAATCCGCCTTGGTGATGACCGGATGCACAGGTGTTTCGATTTCGTCCTGCTGTGCAAAGGTTGCACCCGCTCGGCGGAGCGCGTCCAGAATCACCTGCGGACGCATGCCCTCCACGCCCAGCTTGCCCTCCTTGGAGCCATGCCGCTTGCGGCGTTCCTTGCCCGCGATATCGGGCACATACGCCTGCTTGACGCAGCCCTTCGGCAGTGCGCCCTTGAGGTAGTTGCGGATGACAAAGCCCGCACCGTCACTGTCGGTCAGCACGATGAGACCGCGCGTTTCCGCGATACGGCGCAGCAGCTTGAGCTGGTCTTTATTGTTAAAAATGCGGAATCCGCCGCTTTCGAGCACCACGGTGTCCACCACCTGCCGGACGGTGTTCACATCATACCGGCCCTCTACCAGAATCGCTTCCCTGATGCGCGTCATTTCTTTTCCCCTTTCAGCTCTGCCGCCATGGTGAGCAGCATCAGCTCGATCTGCTTCTGCCGGTCTGCCGCGCCGCCCTTGAGCGCGGCATCGGTCTCCGCGCACAGCGAGGCCGCCTTTCGCAGCCAGCTGAGCGGCACACGCCGTGCTGCATTCTGAATCTGCCTTGCGTAGTACGGCGATTTCGAGCCAATCATCTCCATCAGCTGTTTTTCGCCGCCGCGGTTCTCCACGCACAGCTTGGCACCATACAGACGCTGGATGTGACGTGTGATGGCAGTGAAGATCATGACCTCGTTGTTCTTCTGCGCGAGCAGCTCCCCGACGAGTGCGACCGCCCGATCGAACCTGCCTGCGGTTACCGCGTCGGTCAGGTCGAACACGACGGCATCCAGCACCGGCGAGCATACCGCATCGATGTTATAGCGCTTGATAACGCCGGTCGTGGTGTGCGCGGCTGCCTTTTCCATCTCACCGGCGAGGTTGGTCATGGAATTGCCGCACAGGAAGATCATGTACGACGCATCTCCCGGTTCGATCATGCAGCCGAGCGCCTTGGCACGCCGCTCGATCCACGCCACCAGCTCCTGCTCCTCCGCGTGTGCGAACTCGGCAAAGCAGGCGCGCTTCTCGAGTGTCTTGTACAGCTTGGTGCGCTTGTCCGGCTTGCCGTCCAGCACGTCGTAGTAGAACACGAGGCAGACGTACTCCGGCAGGTCACCGAGTACGCCCGGCAGCACGTCTGCGAAGCCGGCAGGCGGCTTGAACAGGTCAAAGTCCTTGACGATGATCAGCTTTTTATCCGCCATCGCGGGATAGCTGTCAATGGCTTCGGTCAGCATTTCCGGTGTCAGGCCCTTGCCTTCAAACTCAATAAGATTGAAATCCGCAAAGGTCTCGTCCACCACCTTCTGCCGCAGCTGCCGCAGATAGTATTCCTTCATGTAGCTTTCCTCGCCCGAAATGATATACAGCGTGGAAAATTCGCCGTTTTTCAGGTCGCGGATCAGCTGTGATTTTCCGTTTGGTTTGGTTTCTCTTGCCGCCATGTGTTACTCCTTTTTGAACTGCCGTGCGATCTCACCTTCCTTATAGGTGCTCTGCACATCCAGTCCCCTGTGCGACCGCAGTCCCTTCTCCGAACTCGCCGCAATGATGATATGCTGTGCGCCTGCCGCTTCGGCGTACTGTGCCATGCTTTCGCTGCTGCTCAGATGGTTCGCGCTGAGCACCAGCTCCGCTGCGGCAGGCAGCGTGTTTTGTTCCAAATAGGCTGAAAGCTGCTTCTCGGTCGGACTGTGCAGGATGAGCACCTCGTCCGCTATGCTTACGGCCAGTTTTCCCTCGGTGATCGGGAAAAGCTCCACCGGCGCGATCGGGTTCGTGAGCGTCACCGACTCGCTTACCTCCTGCGCCTCACGCTCGTGTACGAAGGAAAGCAGATCGGCGTTGGTCCTGCGCTCCTGACAGCCTGCGGGCATGAGCAGTTTCCCAACCTCGACCGTTTCCATCAGCTCCGGCAGGTTGCGCGCATGTCCCTGATCGACCGCGGTCAGCACGACCGTATCCAGCCGCTTCAGACCATTCCAGCGCAGCCACTCGCGCACCTGACGCGCAGCGTTCCGGTAGCTGCCGCAGTCTATGAGCATCGCGTGTTCGGTGTCGCTCAGCAGAATGGCCTGACCGCTGCCGCACGGCAGATACGTCACCGTATACCAGCCGTTCTGGTGCTGCACCTCGGCAATACACAGGCCGGTCAGCACCACTGCCAGACACGGCAGCACGGCTTTCCATTTGACGTGCTTTCCGGCAGTCAGCCACACGAGCAGCGCCGCGAACACGATGCCGAGCGCCGCCAGACCGAAGGTGTTGTTCGGGTGCAGCGTGCCGAAGCCGAGGTCCGCGATGGTATTCGCTGACCAGAGCAGATAGTTTATGAGCGGACGCACCAGTCCGGCAAGCATCGGCACAAGCGCCGGACAGACGGCTGCTGCAACACACAGCACGAACCCGCCCACAAAGCAGAGCGAGGTCACGCCGACCGTCATCAGGTTGCTGATGGGCGACAGCACAGACACCGCGCCGAACGAGGTCAGCAGAATCGGTACTGTAAATATCGTAGCGCAAACCGTGCAGCTGAGTGCGCTCGTGATGACCGCAAGCGCCTTGCGCACGAGTTTCGGCGCACCGGCAAACGGCTTTTCGAGTGCATGCTGCAGCTTCCCTGCGAACAGGATAAGACCGAGCGTGGACGCGAATGAAAGCTGCAGGCCCACGCTTGCGATCGCGTACGGATTGACAAGCAGCAGAACAGCCAGTGCCATCAGCAACGCGTTCAATCCGCCCGACCGGCGCCGCAGAAGAAATCCGCCTGCGGCCGTCAGGTACATCAGTGCCGCGCGCAGCACGGACGGCGTGGCTCCCGCGACCGGCACAAACAGCAGCACCAGTGGGATGGACACAACCGTTCCCCACCGTTTGCCGAACAGCAGCGTGCAGAACCCGACGAGAAAGCCGATGTGCAGTCCGGAAACGGCCACCAGATGGCTGAGACCCGCAATGCGGAACGCGGTCTGGTCGGTGTCGCTCAGATTTTTGCTGCCGCCGACCAGCAGTCCGGTCAGCAGTCCGGCTTCGCGTTCCGGAAGGGCACGCTGCACCGCATTTCGGCAGAACCGTGCGATCCTCTGCGGCGCAAAGCGCAGGCTGTCCCGTTTAGAGTCCAAGACCTCGAACTGCACCGCGTTGTGCTCCTCGTCGGTCGCATACGCGCCCGCGATATAGCAGCCCTCGGACGCCTGATACGCCGCACGGTCAAAGCCGCCGAGCGTGTCCGGCACATAAAGTGTGGCCATGACGCGTACCCTGTCTCCTGCCAGCAATGGCGGTTCGGTTTCCGGCAAGTAGCACCGCAGGCGAAACCGCCTGCCGTCTGCAGTCTCCGCCGAGAGCAGCACGCGCTGGTCGGTGTCGTACACCTCGGCATCCCGCAGGGCGGCTGCGGTGATCTCCTGCGTTTCGCCGGCTAAAGCACGAATGGGCACGACCCGCAAATCCCGGAACACGGCAAAGCCGGTCAGCGCAAGAGCGGCAGCCGCCAGCACAGCAAACACATTCAGCAGACACTTGCGGCGGCGCAGAAACACAGCCGCAAGCACCAGAAGAAGCGCGATCGGTGCAATGATATGCAGCTGCACCGGCAGCTCCAGACAGACTGCTGCGTACAGCGCGGCAGCCATCGGCGGCACCAGATAAACCAGAGGGCGTTCTCGCATACGGGGTCACTCCCTTGCCTTTTCTACTATTATAGCAAAGACCGGAACGCGCCGCAACCGCAGACCGCCTTACAGCGTACTTCTGCGGAACTGGGTCGGTGTTGCGCCGGTTTTCTCGGTGAAGGCTGTAATAAAGTTGACCTCACTGCGGTAGCCAACGCGGAACGCAATTTCCTTGACCGAAAGCGACGTGGACTGCAGCAGGGCCTTGGCCTCGTCGATCCGGTGCAGCATAATGTACTCGTGCGGGGAAAATCCGGTCGTGCTGCGGAACAGCCGCGAGAAATGCGACGGACTCAGGCTGACCGCGTCCGCCACCTTCTCCACGGACAACGATTCAAACAGGTGTTCTCCGATATACTTGACCGCCTGTGCAATGGCATCGTTTTTCCGGTCGGGTCCCGCCTGCGCCGGAAACAGCAGCGCGCACAGGATTCGGTAGATACGCTGCGAGCGGTCCAGCTCGGTCATGTCGCCGGTGCGCAAGCCGGAAATGATCTGTGCCAGCTCCTGCTCGATGCGTAAATCCGCCGGCGGCGTAAGCACCTGCCTGCCGCCGCGGAACGCGAGTATCTGCTCGAAAAATGCCGCCGCATTTGCGCCGTCAAAGTGAATCCAGAGCGCTTCCGCGTCGCCCTTGGTATAAAAATGATGCGGTCTGCGGCAGTCCACCAGTCCGATCTGTCCGCGCTCGGCGCAGTAGAGCTGGTCGGTCTCGAAGTACATCGTACCCGAGCGAACGTAGGTCAGAAAGAGATTCTTATGGCTTTCCAGATGGGCAATGTCGCAGCTGTCGAGAAAATTATACCGCGCATCGTAGTAATAATGTCCCACGCGGGTGACATAGTAAAACAGCCGCCGAGCGGTCGCAGACGGCGTTGAGAAAAATCGTTCCGAGCGCGACAGCACACCCGGCTCACTGAAAACCTTCACGGCACTCCCTCCTCTGCTTTCTATGATAGCACAAAATATGAATAGATTGCAGTATTTTGTTATTGCCAAATCAAAGAAAATTCGGTATGCTGTTTAAAGAAAATAAAAAGCTGAACCGGAACGATAGATATTGCGGTTCGTTCCGTCCGATCAGCTTTGAAGACAAGGGGTTGTTGTAATGATAAAGGAAAAGACGTTTTATAAATCCTTTATGGTGCTGGCACTGTCGCTGGCGCTGCAGAACCTGCTCACCTACGGCGTAAACCTGATGGACACCATGATGCTCGGACGATACAGTCAGGATGCCATGGGCGGCGTAAGCCTGTGCAATCAGGTGCAGTTTCTGCTGCAGATGCTGGTCGTCGGTGCAGGCGAGGGCGCGGTCGTTATGGGCTCGCAGTACTGGGGCAAAAACAAGCTGGAGCCGATCCCGCACATCATCGGTGTGGCTTTGCGCTTCGGCGGTTCACTGGCGGTGCTGATGTTCGGCATTGTGCTGTTCTTCCCGCACCAACTGCTGTCGCTGCTATCCAACTCGCCAACGGTCATCGCGGAAGGTGAAAAGTATTTCCAGATCATCTGCTTTACCTATATTATCTTTACAATAACCAATATTCTGGTCGCATCCCTCCGCTCGATCGGTGTAGTAAAGATCGGTTACATGATCTCGGGTTCGACGCTCATCATCAACGTGTGCCTGAACTACTGCCTGATCTACGGCCACTTCGGCTGTCCGGAGCTGGGCGTGCGCGGTGCGGCTATCGCAACGCTGGTTTCCCGCTGTGTGGAGCTGCTCATCGTTATCTACTACCTGAAGTTTAAGGAGCACAAGCTGAACCTGAGCCTGCGCAAGCTGGTTCACATCGACACCAGCTATGTGCAGGATTACATGCACGTTTCCCTGCCGGTGCTCATCAATCAGGCACTCTGGGGCATCGCGCAGATGGTACAGACCGGTATCCTCGGTCATCTCGGCGGCGATGCCACGGCTGCCAACGCGATCGCGGTGCAGGTATATCAGGTTCTGTCGGTTGTCTGCTATGGCGCCGCGTCCGCATCCGGCATTGTGGTCGGCCGCACCATCGGCGAGGGCAACCAGCAGCGGCTGCGTCCGCTCGTACATACGCTGCAGGTCCTGTTCGTCTCCATCGGACTGTGTTCGGGTCTTTTGATCTTCCTTCTGCGCGTACCGATTCTTGCGCTGCTCGGCGGTACGCTCACCGAAACGGCGTACAAGTATTCCCTGCAGTTCATGCTGGTGCTCGCCATCACAACGGTCGGCACTTCGTACCAGATGGCGTGCGATAACGGCATCATCCGCGGCGGCGGCGACACCAAGTTCAGCGCCAAGATGAATATCATCAGCATGTGGCTTATCGTCGTGCCGTTCTCGGCAATGGCGGCTTTCTGGTGGAAGTTCCCGCCGGTTGTCGTGTTCTTCCTGCTCAAGTGGGATCAGCTGTATAAGATCATTCCTGTGGCTATCCGCCTGCACAGCTGGAAGTGGGTCAAGAAGGTGACTCGGCCGGATACCGCAGAAGGTTAAAATCGAATTTATCCTCTCTCTTTGGGGCTCGCTGCAAGGCGGGCTCCTTTTTTCTGCACCGGGCTTCCGGGGGATACGAACCGCACAGGCGGTTCGCCCTGTCCGGGCGGGGGATTTTCGCTTGCGAAGCGAACGGAACTGCGCTGACGCCGCGCGGGCGCACAAGAGGGTAGACACCTGCGGTTTCCACCCTCTTGTGAAACTCCCCTTTCCCTATTAGCATGGCGAAAATCGGAGAGCGGCGACCGCTGCGAAATAAGGGAACGGCAGTCGGGTTACCGCAGCGTGTCTTTCGCAACCTATTCGCAGTTCACAGATAGCGTACTGCTACACAGACGGTTTACTTCCAGCAGAGCGCGGCATACCCGTGCCGCGCAATTCGTGAGCGCGTTATGATAGATAGGGCCTGCGAGAATAAATGCTGCCGAACGCCTACATTCGCAGGGGCCGGGCGTAACAACGTGCAAACGAGTTGCGCGACACGGTTATGTCGCGCCTGCGCAGATGAAATCACATGTGTAGCAGAACGGTATCTGACACTGCGAACAGGTTGCGAAAGATACGGTCGAAAGAATCCTCTGCCGTACTCCTTTTCGAAGCGGTCACATGTCGGTAATCTGCGCCAGACTATCTAATAAGGGAAAGGTAGGAGTTCAAAGAGGAAGGGAAACCGCAGGTGTCCCTTCCTTTTTGCCCCTGCCGTGGGTACAGCGTTACCCCGCAGAGCGCAACTTTCCGCGATTTCAGTTGACAACTGCCCGCAAAAGTGGCATAATAGATACGCAACACAGAAAATGCGATGAGGAAACGAGTTTTCCATCCGCCGTTCTTCAGAGAGAGGACATTCGCTGCAAGTCCTTGTCCGGTGCGGAAAACAGCCACTTCCAAGCAGTCTGCAACTGAAACAGACCGTCTGATCCCCGATACCGGATTACCGAGATGGATATGGCATGCCCATATTCAAATCAAGGTGGTACCGTGGAAGCATGCTTTCGCCCTTGAAGTCCGGGCGGAGGCTTTTTTCATTTTCTGTTTTATTTCCGTAAATTCTTTTTTGGAGGAATCAATTTATATGCAGTACAGAGGACTCAACGAGCTGCGCGAGATGTACCTCAGTTTCTTTGAAACCAAGGGTCATCTCCGCCTGCCGAGCTTTTCGCTCATCCCGCAGAACGACCCGTCGCTTCTGCTCATCAACTCCGGCATGGCGCCGATGAAGCCGTTCTTCACCGGCGAGCAGGAGCCGCCGCGCCACCGCGTTACCACCTGCCAGAAGTGCATCCGCACCGGCGATATCGAGAACGTTGGCAAGACCGCCCGTCACGGCACCTTCTTCGAGATGCTGGGCAACTTCTCCTTCGGTGACTACTTCAAGCGCGAGGCTATTCACTGGAGCTGGGAATTCCTGACCAGTCCGGAGTGGGTCGGCATTGACCCGGATCGCCTGTATCCGTCCATCTATGTGGATGATGACGAGGCATTCGAGATCTGGAACAAGGAGCTCGGCATTGCACCGGAGCGTATCTTCCGCTTCAGCAAGGAGGACAACTTCTGGGAGCATGGCTCCGGTCCGTGCGGCCCGTGCTCTGAGATCTACTACGACCGCGGCCCCGAGTACGGCTGCGGCAAGCCCGGCTGCACCGTCGGCTGCGACTGTGACCGCTACATGGAGGTATGGAACAACGTATTCTCCCAGTTCGACAACGACGGCCACGGCAACTACTCTGAGCTGAAGCAGAAGA
Source organism: Butyricicoccus sp. (assembly GCF_977037065.1). Classification (NCBI taxonomy): domain Bacteria; kingdom Bacillati; phylum Bacillota; class Clostridia; order Eubacteriales; family Butyricicoccaceae; genus Butyricicoccus; species Butyricicoccus sp. Next base: position 38,027 of record NZ_CDRQNY010000021.1, read on the forward strand.
ACATCGACACCGGCATGGGTCTGGAGCGTCTGGCGTGCGTGGTACAGGGCGTTGGCTCCCTGTTCGACGTTGACACCGTGCGCAACATCACCAACAAGGTTTCCGAGATCGCCGGCAAGCACTACGGCGACAGCGACAAGACCGATGTTTCCCTGCGCGTTATCACCGACCACATCCGCTCCACCGTTATGATGATCTGCGACGGCGTTATCCCGTCCAACGAGGGCCGCGGCTACGTTCTGCGCCGCCTGCTGCGCCGCGCTGTTCGTCACGGCAAGCTGCTCGGCATTGACAAGCCGTTTATGTCCGATGTTGCTTCCACCGTTATCAACGAGTCCGGCGGCGCATATCCGGAGCTGGTTGAGAAGCAGAAATATATCCACAAGGTTATCGAGAACGAGGAAGCCAGCTTCAACAAGACCATCGACAGCGGTCTGGCTATCCTGAATGACAAGATCGCCGCTTCCGACGGCAAGGAGCTGCCCGCTGCGGATGCATTCCAGCTGTATGACACCTACGGCTTCCCGATTGACCTGACCCTTGAGGTACTCGAGGAGCAGGGCATGACCACCAGTCGTGAGGAGTTCGACCGCCTGATGAACGAGCAGCGCGAGCGTGCCCGTGAGGACCGCAAGAAGATGGGTGACCTCGGCTGGCAGAGCGAGGATCTGGGTCTGGACAAGTCCATTAAGACCGCATTTGACGGCTACACCACCCTTGAGGAGTCTGCAAAGATCCTGGCTATCGTAAACGAGGGCGAGGTTTCCGGCGCCGCTGCCAAGGGCGAGAAGATCACCGTTGTACTCGACCGCACGCCGTTCTACGCTGAAATGGGCGGCCAGATCGGTGACCACGGCGTTATCACCGGCAAGAACGGCACTATGACCGTTTCCGACGTGCAGAAGACCAAGGACGGCAAGTACATGCACATCGGCGTTGTCACCGAGGGTGAGCTGTCCGTTGAGGACGAGGTAACCGCTTCCGTTGATGCGGCTTACCGCCAGGCTATCTGCCGTGCACACACCTCCACCCACCTGCTGCAGAAGGCGCTCCGCGCCGTACTGGGCGACCACGTTGAGCAGGCAGGCTCCTACACCGCAAACGATCATATCCGCTTCGACTTCACCCACTTTGCAGCGCTGACCGCCGAGGAGCTGGCTAAGGTCGAGGACATGGTAAACGATGCGATTCTGGCAGGCAGCCCGGTTATCACCGAGGAAATGAGCATCGACGATGCCAAGAAGAAGGGCGCTATGGCGCTGTTCGGCGAGAAGTACGGTCAGACCGTCCGCGTGGTACAGGCCGGTGACTCCATCGAGCTGTGCGGCGGTACGCATCTGGACAACACCGCGAAGGCCGGTTCGCTCAAGATCATCGGCGAGGCTTCTGTTGCAGCAGGCGTGCGTCGTATCGAGGCCGTTACCGGCAAGGCTGTCCTCAAGCTGATGAACGACCGTCAGGCGGTTCTGAACGAGGCTGCTGCCGTACTCAAGACCAACCCGAACGAGCTGTCTGCCAAGATTGAGCAGCAGGTAAACGATATGCGTGCCCTCAACAAGAAGCTCGAGAAGATGGGCGCAAAGGTCGCTGCAATGCAGATGGTTGACCTGTTCAACGTATCCCGCAACATCAAGGGCGTAGACGTGGTTGCCACCAAGCTGGATGACGCATCTGCCGACATGCTCCGCACCATGGGCGATGACATCAAGAGCAAGAAGGAGAACATGGTTGCTGTTCTCTCCGCAGTCAACGGCGACAAGGTAAGCCTGCTTTGTGTCTGCGGCGCCGAAGCTGTCAAGAAGGGCGCACACGCCGGCAAGATCATCAAGGAAGTTGCCAAGATCGTTGGCGGCGGCGGCGGCGGCCGTCCGGACAGCGCAACCGCAGGCGGCAAGAATCCGGCAAAGCTGGAGGAAGCACTCGAAGCTGTCAACAACATCGTTGAAGCAATGCTGTAATAAACTTTAGAGGGAAGCCGCGGGAACGCTCTCGCGGCACTCCCCTTTCAGAAAGGAGCGATCATTCCATGGAAGATTGTCTGTTCTGTAAAATCATCGCGGGCGATATCCCGTCAAGCAAGGTGTACGAGGATGACCTCTGCTACGCCTTCAACGACATTGACCCGCAGGCTCCCACGCATTTTCTCGTGATCCCGAAGCAGCACATCCAGTCTGTTGCCGCCGTTGATGCGTCCAACAGCGCGGTTGTGGCCCACTGCTTTGAGGTCATTGCGAAGATTGCGAAGGAGCGCGGCATGGACAGCTTCCGCGTGGTCTCCAACATCGGAGAGCAGGCGGGTCAAAGCGTGTTCCATCTGCATTTCCACGTCCTTTCCGGACGGGATATGACCTGGCCGCCGGGCTGATGCCCTTGCGGACTCTAAGGGGGACTCCGTCCCCCTTAGATACCCCGGAAGTTCCGGAGAAACTTCCGGGGATATCCCCCTCTCGTCTGCACGGCAGACGAGACCGTGCAACGGAGCACGGGCAGTAGAGAAAAAGTCCGGCAGAGCCGGACTTTTTCAGGGAATTGAATCGGCGTACTGCGGTACGCCGCTGCCTGCGCGTTGCGGACGGCAGAAAGGCACACCCATCGGGTGTGCCTTTCTGTATGTAATGGGTGGCTTGGGTGAGTTCCTCTTTTGCCTATTCCCTTTTCCTTAGATGATAATGCCCTCGCAATGGTCGATCTCATGCTGAATAATCTGTGCGGTCCAGCCGGTGAAGGTTTTCAGTCTCGTCTGGAACTTTTCGTTCTGGTACTGCACCTTGATGGATTGCCAGCGGCGCGTTTTGCGCGTGCCGGTCAGCGACAGACAGCCCTCCTCAGCCTCATAGCCGCCGGACTGCTTGACGATTTGCGGGTTGAACATCACCATGTATGCTCCCTCGTTATCAAACGCGATGATGCGCTTGTTCACGCCGATCATGTTCGCCGCCATGCCGACACAGCCGTCCTTGTGCGCTTCGAGCGTTTCCAGCAGGTCGGTTGCGGTCTGGATATCGTCCGGCGTGGCCTGCTCGGCCTTCTGCGCTAAAAATTTCTCGTCTTTGCAGATTTCCTGAATCATATTGTGCTCCTTATTTATGTTTGCGTTCCCAGTCGGCCATGACGGCCAGCTGCTCCGGTGTGTGGAACCAGTGCTCGCCGTGCGGCACGATGGTCAGCTCCGCACCGGATTTTGCCGTGTAAGTGCGGATAGTCGTCAAGTCGGTCATGCTGTCATTTTCGCCGTAGAGAATGTACTGCGGGCAGTGCCAGTCCTTTGCCGGATGCGCACGCACCCAGCAAAGATAATCCCACGAGAGCATATCCCCTTCCCTTGCGGGATACATGCCGCGCTCGCACAGGATTTGCTCGGTAATGCCTGCCGCGCATATCCTGTCGCAGATTAAGCGCTCCATATCCACGATGGGCGACACGAACAGCGTTTTTTCCGGTGCGGCAAACGCCAGCCGCGCAAAATACGCGCCGATGCTGGTCGCGCGCACGTTTATCGTGCGCCAGTGTGCGCTTGCGTAAGCCATCACGCGGGTGAGTTCGGGTGCGGCTGTCCATGGTGCAAATTCCTCATTCCGGTTTTGGCGTGTGCCGTGATTCGGCAGATCGATGGACAAAACCTGTGCGCCCGGAGACACGATTTCGGCAAACGGCAAGGCTTCTTCCTTGCGGCCGAATTGCCCGTGAACGAACAGCCACAGCGTGTCCGACGGCTCGCCATACAGCACCGCCGGTGTGTTTTCGATGAAGAATTGTTCGGTTTTCATACGTTATCCTCTCCTGCCAGCCAGTTCAGCGCGCACCATGTGTGCAGTGCTGCGCCGCGCGGCAGGATATCCTCGTTGAACACGACCCTTTCGTTGTGCATCGGTGCGCCGAACACCGGATTTTCCTGCTTTGTGCCCGCGCCGATGAGCAGGTACGCGCACGGTAAATCGTAGGTGTAGGACGCAAAATCCTCCGAGCCCATGCCGCCCTCGTCCAGCCGATAGACCAGCTTTTCGCCGAACAGTGCCCCGGCAAGATCTGCCATACGATTGGTCAGCGCAGCGTCATTCCTGAGCGGCGGCGCGGACGCGATCTCTTCCGTGACGGCTGTGCCGCGGAACGCCTGTGCGGTACACTGCGCGATTTCCCCGATGCGGGTGAAGATCTGCGCAGACAGGTCGCGGTCAAAGCTGCGGATGGTGCCCTCGAGCACCGCGGTCTGCGGGATGATATTGGGCGCCTCACCGCCGGTCATGCGGCCGATGGTCACGACAGCAGGCGTTTTTGCGCCGATCTCGCGGCTGATGATCTCCTGCAGCGACAGGTAAATGTGGCTTGCGATATTGAGCGGGTCCACGCCCTTTTCCGGCATTGCGCCGTGGCAGCCGATGCCGTTTACCGTGATGCGGAACAGCGTGCAGCCCGCCATAAACGTGCCGCGTCCGCACAGAACCAGTCCGGACGGCGTACCCGAATTGACGTGCAGCGCAAAGCCTGCCTGCGGTGCCGGATTCTCCAGTACGCCCGCCGAGAGCATGGCCTTTGCGCCGGTAAAGCCTTCCTCGTCCGGCTGGAACACCAGCTTGACCGTGCCGTTCAGCTCACCTTGGTACTCGCGCAGCAGCTTTGCCGCACCGAGCAGCATCGCCGCGTGCATGTCGTGGCCGCAGGCGTGCATGCAGCCGTTCGCGGATGCGAAATCCAGTCCGGTCTGCTCGGTCACGCGCAGCGCGTCCATGTCGGCGCGCAGGAGCAGACAGCGGCCGGTCTCGGTGCCGGTTATCTCCGCGACGACGCCGCCTGCCAGCTCGCGCGGCTGATAACCCATCTCAAGCAGGCGTTTTTTGACGCAGGCTACGGTGTTCGGCAGGTCGGTGCCGACCTCGGGTGCAGCGTGCAGCGTCCGCCGGTCGCGGACAATATCCTCGCGGATGCGCTCTGCCGACGCAAGCACCTGCTCCGCCGTTACGGTTAAGGTTTGTGACATGGTTTTGCCTCCCTTGTCGGTGTTTCTGTATTACGGCAATACCGCATAATTGAACAGAAGCGATTGTGGTATTGCCTTAAGTATACCATAAATTGCAGGAAAAAACCGCTCTGTTTTTATTTGGCGCAGCCATTTCCCGTATTTGCCTTGACGAAACGCGCTGTAAATTGTATCATATAGGTATATCATTGTGTCCACATGGCAACTTGGCGGCAGCGTGACCGGCTGAGGGGAAATCCGCCGATGTCATCCAGATGCAACGCAAACAAAGGGAGTATGTAGGTATGAAAAAAATCGTAAACAGCCTGCCGTTCAAGCTGCTGCTTGGCGTTGCGGTGGGCATCGTGCTCGGTCTGGTGGCGAACGAGGCCGTGATGAACGTGGTCGTGACGATCAAGCAGGTGCTCGGTCAGATCATCACGTTCTGTGTGCCGCTGATCGTTATCGGCTTTATTGCGCCGTCCATCACCAAGCTGGGCCACAACGCATCCCGTATGCTGGGCATTGCGCTCATTATCGCGTATGTGTCGTCGGTCGGCGCGGCGCTGATGAGCACGGCAGCCGGTTACGCACTCATTCCGCACCTGTCGATCGTATCGCAGGTTGACGGCCTGCGTGAGCTGCCCGAGGTACTGTTCCAGCTGGAGATCCCGGCGATCATGAACGTGATGAGCGCACTGGCGCTGTCGCTGATGGTCGGTCTGGCCATCACCTGGACCAAATCCAAGATGATGGAGTCCCTGCTTGACGAGGTGCAGAACATTGTCCTCGCCATCGTCACCAAGATCATCATCCCGATTCTGCCGTTCTTTATCGCGTCCACCTTCTGCGGTCTGGCGTATGAGGGCACGATCACCAAGCAGTTTCCGGTGTTCATCAAGGTCATCATCATCGTTATGATCGGTCATTATATCTGGATGGCGCTGCTCTATGCGGTTGCGGGTGCGTACTCGGGCAAGAACCCGATCGAAGTAGTGAAGCACTACGGTCCGGCGTACATCACCGCAGTCGGCACAATGTCCTCCGCGGCGACATTGGCAGTTGCTCTGCGCTGCGCAAAGAAATCATCGGTACTGCGTAAGGACATGGTCGATTTCGGTATCCCGCTGTTCGCCAACATCCATCTGTGCGGCTCGGTGCTGACCGAGGTTTTCTTCGTCATGACAGTCTCGCAGATTCTGTACGGCAAGATTCCGTCTGTCGGAACCATGATCCTGTTCTGCGTGCTGCTCGGCATTTTTGCCATCGGCGCACCCGGCGTGCCGGGCGGTACGGTTATGGCTTCGCTCGGTCTGATCACCGGCATCCTGCTGTTTGACGGCACCGGCACCGCGCTTATGCTGACCATCTTTGCCCTGCAGGACAGCTTCGGCACCGCCTGCAACGTCACCGGTGACGGCGCGCTGACGCTTATTCTGACCGGCTACGCGAATAAGCATCATATCGCGGAGGAAAAGCGTGAGGTTGAGGCAGCAGAAGTTCAGTAATCAAATATGAGAAAAGGAGCCTGCTTTTGCGGGCTTCTTTTTTGTATCGAGAGAAAGCAGGTGCTATGATGGGAAAAGTGCGATGTATCGCATACGGTGCAGCGTATGCGATGGTTATTTCGACTGCATCGAAAGCAAGCGCTGCAAAGCAAATTTACTGCAAGAATTTTCACAAAACACTTGACTTTTCCCTCCGGATTTGGTATCCTATTTAGGCAAGGTTTGATAGACCGTTGTAAATCCGGGTGTAGCGCAGCTGGTAGCGTGCTTGACTGGGGGTCAAGAGGCCGCAGGTTCAAGTCCTGTCACTCGGACCATGACGAATGTTCTTACAGCATTTAGCTGTCAAAGAACATTCGTCATTTTTTTATTTGCTAAATAGCGACATCACAGGGGGCGTAGTTCACAACTACGCCTTTTCTTGTATTCACCGAT